>JBBPZK010000102.1:0-4861 GCA_038199155.1 Rubrobacterales bacterium
CCAGTCGTCGAGCGTCCCGTCGACGTTGTTCTCGAAGATAAGGGTGTCGGGACCGAAGGCGTGGATGATACCGCCCGGCACGTACACGGTGTCGCCCGCCCGGATCGGATACCGGAACATCACGGCCTCGTAATCTTTCCTTTTGAACGCGTCGAAGAGGTCTTCCCGGCTAAAACCGTCCTTTATACCGGCCAGTATCGTCGCGTCTTCGGCGGCCTGGAGGATGTGCCAGGCTTCGCTCTTGCCGTGCGGCTCGCCGTGTTTGTCGCGGGCGGTCTCGTCATCGGCGTGGAGGTGGACGGGGAGCATGTGGGTGGCGTCCAGGAACTTGCCGAGCAGCGGGAAGTCCGGTCCGCGCCAGCCCTTCCCAACAAACTTATCCGGGTATTCGGTGACGAGGTCGTGGATGAGGCGTCCTTTGTAAAGACCGTTTGTGACGCTCTCCCTTGCCTCCCGGTAGTCGCTGATCTCCCAGGTCTCGGCGATTACGCCTTCCGGCAGACTTCGCTTACCGAGGCGTTCGGGGATCCTACGCCCACCGAAAGCATAGTCACGGACGTGATAGGTCGGCTTTATCGGGTACGCTTCCATTTCACTACTCCTCGGATCGAACCGCTTTCTCCCACCGCAAGCCTACTTTACGATGCTGCGCGGCTGCTGTAAAGTGACCGGGACGCGAGGAGTGCCGTGGGGACGGTGGAGCCGGGGGTGTCCCGTAAAAGGTCGCTCCCGGCGGTTTTCGAAAGGAAGGCCCTTATGCTACTCGGCATAGACGTGGGTACGACCAACGTAAAGGCGTGCGCCTACGACGGAGATGGTTCCCTCCTCTACTGCGCCAAACGCCCGATGCCGACCACAAGGGTCAGAGGTGGCGCCGAATACGACGCGCGGGACCTGGAGCGTGTTGCGTTCGAGGCTGCCCGCGAAGCGATAGAGGAAGCCGGGCCACCGGAGGCGATAGGCATCTCGGGCATGGCGGAGTCGGGGTTCCTGATCGGGGACGCAGGCGACCCCCTCTCCCCCGCCATCGCCTGGTTCGACCGGCGCACGGTCCCGCAGGCCGCGCGCTGGAAGGACCGCCTCCCCGCACGCGAGCTATTCGCCCGCACCGGGCTCCGCAGCGCCCCACTCTCCACGGCGAGCAAGCTGGAGTGGGTCCGGGAAAACCAGCCGGACGTGTGGAAGGAGTCCCGCGCCTGGCTCGGGATGTCCGAATACCTCGTCTTCCGCATGACCGGAGAGAGCGGAACCGACCCCTCTCTCGCGTGCCGAACGATGCTCTTCAACGTCGCCAGCAGTGAATGGGATAGGGAGTTGTGCGAACTCGCAGGCGTCCCAGTGGAGATGCTGCCGCCGATCCTGCCCGCCGGCGCTCCGTCCGGCAAGCTCTCGAAAGAGGCGGCGAGAAAGCTCTCCGCCCCAGCGGGAGTCCCAGTCTCGGTGTGCGGCCACGATCACGTATGCGGGGCTTTCGGGGCTGGCGTGGCCTCCCCCGGCGACGTACTCGACTCCATCGGCACGGCCGAGGCGTGCCTACTGACTCTCCCGGAGCCACCCCTGGACAGAGCCGGTTACGAACTGGGGCTCCCCGTCGGCTGTCACGTGTCGCCGGGCCTCTACTACGTCGCAGCGACAGTACCGGAGTCCGGCGGGCTCGTGGGATGGCTCCTCCAACTATTAGAAGGAGACGAGCAAGACCTCGCCCGCTGGACCGGGGACGCGGCGGCCCTCACCCCAGGAGAAGGCGGGGTATGCCTGCCCGCCTTAAACGAAGAAGATGGCGGCGTCGTGTTCTCATCCCTCGGTAGTGAGAGCCGCGCCGGACATCTCCTGCGGGCGGTGCTGGAGGGCCTGACCCTGGAGGTCCAGTTCTCGCTCGAAAAAGCCCTAAAAGCAACGGGCGCAGCCCCGGGAGCTATAACCCTGGTCGGAGGAGGAGCGAGGAACCGTCTGTGGAGCCAGTTAAAAGCAGACGCTTCCAACCTCCCGGTTCGCGTGGTCGAGGATCCGGAGTGCGTGGCGCGAGGAGCCGCCCTGCTCGCGGGTGTCGGGGCGGGCATCTTCCCGGATGTGAATTCCGTACCCGGCGCAAGCTCGATCCTGGCGACGCTGGAGCCGTCCGGAGACCACGACGAGTACAAGCGAATCTACCGTGAAGTCCACCAACTTCTTCGCGAGTATATTCGGCGAGCGGGTGATGTCTAGTGGATGGAGAGTCAAGAAAATCCTCGGCAGTAGCCCGAAATCTTGGGATACTTTATTCTGCGGTGTAGAAAGAGGTGTGTATTGGGGAACAGTAGTAGCAGTAGCGTAGAAACCGGCGGGGGCGCCGAGCCGGTACTTGTGGCGCGGGGTATCAACAAATCATTCGGTGCGGTGCGGGTACTGTGCAACGTAAACTTCGAGGTTCGGCCGGGTGAGATAGTGGCCCTTATCGGGGACAACGGGGCAGGCAAGTCCACCCTGATCAACATCCTTACAGGCGTCTTGCATCCCGACTCGGGTGAGATCATCTTCGAGGGAGAGCGGGTGAGGTTCTCTTCACCGCACGAAGCCCGCGAACGCGGCATAGAGACGGTTTACCAGGACTTGGCTGTCGCCCCGCAGCTCGACGCGGTGGCGAACATCTTCCTCGGACGGGAATACCGGAGAAGTGGCGTGATGGGCAGGCTCGGCTTTCTGGACCACGGACGGATGAGTCGTGAAACGGACGAGCAACTCGAAGACCTGAGCGTAAAGATCAAAGACGTCCGCAAGCCCCTCAGCACGTTCTCCGGCGGGCAGCGCCAGGGGGTCGCGGTTGCGCGGGCGGTGATGTGGGCGAGCAAGGTCGTCATCATGGACGAGCCGACGGCCGCCCTGGGCGTAGCCCAGGTCGGGATGGTCCTAGACCTTATAAGAAAGGTGCGCCAGACCGGCATACCGGTAGTGTTTATAAGCCACAACATGCCGCACGTCTTCGAGGTCGCCGACCGCATCTCCGTGCTCCATCTTGGCGAGGTGATCACGGAGCTGGACCCGAAGAAAGCCACGACGGAAGACGCGGTCGCGGCCATGACGGGATCTTTGAGGACTAACGGAGAGGTGGCTTGAGGTGACCGAGAAGAATGATAACGTCCAGGGCGAGGAAGTCGCGGAAGAGAAGCAACGCGGCCTCGCCTTACCGTCCAGCATAAATTCGGCCCTCATTTTCCTGATCCTCGCTGGCCTCATAATCGTCTTCACGGCGCTGGAAGGTAGATCTTTCCTGGACGTGGGCAACTTCCTCTCGATAGCCGTAGACGCATCCGAGCTGCTGCTCATGGCCGTGGGCCTCACGTTCGTGATCATCACCGCCGGGATAGACCTCTCGGTCGGCTCGGTGCTGGTTCTCTCCAGCGTGGTCGCCGCGAAGACCATGGTCGCCCTGTCCGGGACGCCGGCTGAGGTGCAGAGCTACCAGTTTCCGAACCAGTCGGTCGGCATTCCGGTCGGCATCGCCGCAGGTCTCCTCGTGGGTTTGGTAGCCGGTGTTATCAACGGGCTTCTCGTCACGAAGCTCAAGTTGCAGCCGTTCATCGTCACGCTCGGTACGCTCGGCATCGCGCTTGGTGCGGCCCAGATCCTCTCCGGCGGAACAAACGTGCCCTACGTCCCGACGGCGATACAGTCTCAGATAGGAACGCGGCAGCTCTTCGGCTTCTTGCCGGTGCCCGTCCTGATAACGTTGGTGGTAGTAATCATTGCGGTGCTCTCGCTCTCCTACACACGGTTCGGACGCTACACCTACGCCATAGGCTCGAACGTCGAGGCGGCCCGTCGGGTCGGGATAAACGTCGACCGCCACCTGCTCAAGGTCTACGCTCTGAGTGGTTTTCTTGCGGGTCTCGCCGGCATCGTGGACCTCGCCCGCTTCAACACCGCCTCGGTTGGGGCCCACGACTCGGACAACCTGGCCGCGATCTCCGCCGTGGTTATCGGCGGGACGAGCCTCTTCGGCGGTCTTGGGACTATAGTGGGATCGGTGGTTGGGACTTTCATACCAGCGGTCCTGAGAAACGGGTTCGTCCAGCAAGGCGTCCAGCCGTTCTGGCAGCAGGTGGCGATAGGCATAGTCCTGATTCTGGCGGTCTTTGTGGACCAGCGCCGCCGGAGCGCGGAAGAACGGATGTAGAAGAGCCCGAACGCGGGCAAAACTCTTTGGGGAAAGGAAGGAATATGAGAGAAACATCTTGGAAACAGAGCGTAACGCGCAGGGAGTTCCTCGGGCTCGCGGCGGCCGGTGCGGGCGTTACTCTGCTCACCGGATGCGGCGGTGGTAGCGGTAGCTCCGGCGGCAACGGCAGCTCCGGTGGAGGGAGTCAGGGCAGTGGCGGACAGGGTAGTAACTACAACATCACCCTGATACCGGGCGTGGTCGGGGACGAATTCTACATCTCCATGAAGTGCGGGGCGCAAGCCGAGGCGGACAAGCTGGGCGCGAACCTCAAGTTCCAGGGGCCGCAGCAGTTCGACCCAAGCCAGCAGACGCCGATACTCAATGCGGCGATCCAGTCAAAGCCGGACGCCATCCTGATCGCCCCGACCGACAAGACAGCCATGATCGGGCCGATACAAAGCGCCGTCAACCAGGGCATCCCGGTCTTTACCGTGGACACGTTTATAGCCAAGGACATCGCGTTGGCGAACGTAGCATCCGATAACATCAAGGGCGGTATGCTCGCCGCCGAGGCGTTGGCGAAAGGTATCGGCAAGAAGGGCAAGGTGCTCTGCGTAAACGTCAAGCCCGGCATCTCGACCACCGACCAGCGCCAGCAGGGATTCGAGAAGGGCCTCAAAAAGTACCCCGGCATCAAGTACCTCGGCACCCAGTTTTGCGACG
>JBBPZK010000103.1:0-7179 GCA_038199155.1 Rubrobacterales bacterium
AGTGCTATAATCCCATCCGGTACGGGCCGCTAGCTCAATTGGCAGAGCAAGAGACTCTTAATCTCTAGGTTCCAGGTTCGAGTCCTGGGCGGCTCACTCTCAGATATCTACACCCGAATCCAACAGGGCGGTTTCTCTATGCCCAGTCCTACAGCAAAATTGCTCTTATCATTCTTCTAAAGACACTCTGTTTCGAAAAGACTCGCCAAATGCATGAGTTACAAAGCTGAACGGACGTGGATCGTCCTTAGAAAGACTTCGTAATGCGATAGAAGCCTGCTTTCCCGAGATACGAGAAAGGCGGGGGAGCGCAGGCTCTCCTCCGCCTCTGAGAGAAGCTCCGCGCCCGGAAAAGGGAACGGAGCTTCTCGGAGAGTTGTTGCTCGGTACTACCGGCGCCGCAAGACGGCGAAGGTCAGGATACCGGAACCCAGCAGCAAAGCAGCCGCGGGAAGAAGAAGCGCCGGGCCACCGCTGGTGGGAAGGCCGGTGCCGCTGGTGTCCTTGAGCTGACCCTTCTTGCCTTTGCCGCTGGTCATCATGGTCGAACCACCCATGCTGGAGCCACCGCTGCTCATCATGGTCGAACCACCCATGCTGGAGCCACCGCTGTTCATCATGGTCGAGCCGCCCATGCTGGAGCCACCGCTGCTCATCATGGTCGAACCACCCATGGTCGAACTCTGCGCCAAAGCCACCGACGCGGTGAGTAGCACGGCTACAAAAGTGGCCGCTACTAGTAAAATCGCTCTCCTCATTCAGTTCCTCCTTCTGTTTACTCTATCTTACAAAAGCCTGCACTTCTCCTCTTCTGAGGAGCGTGCCCACAGTGTAACAGAACGAAAACCAGAAAGTCTCTATTTACTTAATAATTTTTAACAATTTTGTTAGGAGCCTCCGGGAGGCTCCTGAGACCGCGCGTATTTACGTGTCCGGTCGGGCGGCGGGAGCAGTAGGATTCGAACCTACGGGTGTGTTACCACCTCTGGTTTTCAAGACCAGCGCATTAGTCCTCTCTGCCATGCTCCCGATCAGTTTCCGCACGGTTGATTTTAACCGATATGGCGGAGTTTCGGACGGTATCTATAAGGCAGTGGAGGAAGGGCAGATATCGTTCAGGACGCAGTTTGGGCAGTCTGGTTTGCGGGCTTTGCAGACGCGGCGGCCGTGGAAGATCAGGAGGTGCGAGAAGATGGTCCTGTCTCTTTCCGGGACGACTTCCAGCAGGTCTTTCTCTATCTTCTCGGGGTCTTTGTGTGTCGTGAGGCCGAGCCTGTTCGAGAGCCGCCGGACGTGGGTATCCACAACGACTCCTTCATCTATGCTGAAAGCGTTCCCGAGGACGACGTTGGCGGTCTTGCGTCCGACGCCGGGGAGGGCGGTGAGTTCCGCCATGGTTCGGGGGACCTGGCCGTCGTGGTCCTCGACGAGGGCGCGGGCCATGTTCCGTAGGGAGCGGGCCTTATTGCGGTAGAAGCCCGTCGGATGGATCTCCGCCTCAAGGCTCTCCGGATCCGCCTCGGCGAAGTCTCGCGCGCTCGAATACTTCTCGAACAGCCCCGGCGTGACCTGGTTAACCCGCACGTCAGTAGTCTGGGCCGAGAGGATCGTCGCGACCAGAAGCTCCAGAGGATTCGACCACTCAAGCTCTGTCTTGGCATCGGGATACTTAGCCTTGAGACAGGAGATCACCTCCTCCGCCGAGGCGGCGTCAGCTCTCAAGCGCCGGGCTCGGGGGAGAGGTTGCGAATAGCTGAGAGGTCTTCTATCACAGTCCGGGATTATAGCGTGGGTGGCGTGGAGGGGCGGCAGGCTATTAAACTACTCTTCCGAGACCACTACGGAAGGAGCGCGCATGGCGAAGGTCGGCTTCGATTACCAAAACCTCATGGAGGTCGAGGGAGGGATACGCCAGGATGACTTGGACGAGATACAGTCGCGGCTGAAAGAGGCTGCGGATGAGCTTCTTGAGAGTTCCCCCGGTTTCTTGCGGCTCGCGGATACGCGGGAATACGCAGAGGCTTCGGTGGAGATCGCGGAGGAAATACGCAGCTCCGGGGCCACGGACTTCGTCCACATCGGCATCGGAGGCTCGGCTCTAGGGCCGATCGCACTGCATAAGGCTCTCACCCACCCTTACTACAACCAGCTCGACAGCCGCGGCGGCCCGCGACTACACTTCGCCGAGAACACCGACCCGGCGACGATCGCAGCCATACTGGACGTGGCCGACCTTGAGAATACGTGGGTGAACGTCGTGACCAAGTCGGGCTCGACCGCCGAGACTATGGCCGGCTTCCTGGTCCTCCGGGGCGCGCTCGTCGAAGCGCTCGGTGACTCCGGCTATCAGGGGCACACCGTCGCAACCACCGATCCGGAGGAAGGCTTCTTAAAGCAAATAGCCGACCGCGAAGGCATGAAGACACTCCCGATACCACCGGACGTGGGCGGACGTTTCTCGGAGTTGACGCCGGTCGGCCTACTGCCGGCGGCGGTAGTGGGCCTCGACGTGGACGCCCTTCTCGCAGGCGCCGCCGAGTGCGCGAATGAGGTAAGAGAACAGGGAGCGGAGCACCCGGCCGTTGTCGGGGCGGCGATGCACTACCTGATGGATACGGCGCGCGGCCGGAACGTGCGCGTGATGATGACCTACGCGGACGCTTTGGAGCGGGTCGCCGCCTGGTTCGTCCAGCTCTGGGCGGAGTCGCTTGGCAAAGATGGTAAAGGCTCGACGCCACACGGGGCGGTCGGGACGACGGACCAACACTCGCAGGTCCAGCTCTACATGGAGGGGCCGCAGGACAAGGTGATCGAGATAGTCCAGGTCGAGGATCACCCGCGAGACCTGACCATCACCCCAGCCTACGAGGACATCGAGGGCGTCGGCTACCTCGGCGGCCACACAATGGCCGAATTGTTGAACGTCGAGTGCGACGCGACCCGCCGCGCGCTGACCGAAGCCGGGAGACCCAACTCGACGATCCGGCTAGGTGAAATCTCCGAAGAAAACCTCGGCTACCTGTTCATGGCGCTCGAAGTCCAGACCGCCGTTACGGGATCGCTCTACGGCGTCAACGCCTTCAACCAGCCCGGTGTGGAGGCCGGAAAGCAGATCACCTACAAAGGAATGGGTCGCCCAGGGTACTAGAACCCCGGCTTACATAGCCTCCTTGATACCGCGTTTGATCAGCCACCAGTTGACCGGATAGGCGGTGAAAAAGCCCAGGATCATGCCGACCTGCATCAGGAACCAGTAGGCGGCGTGATCCGGGTGAATGTGCTCGACCGGAAACAGAATCAACTGCATGATAGCCATCCACCCGAACAGCCCGATCTCGAACGAGGTCAACGATAACGTGTCGGCCTTCAAAGCCGCCTTGATGCCCTCACCGAGCGAGAGGCCGCGCATCGGCGCTATCGAGAAATACTGGAAGATGATCCCGAGCGTGAAGGCGAGCGTGTAGTCGGCGATGTACTCCGGCCAGAGCGAAAGGCCGGCTATCTCCCAGGAGATCAGGAAAACGAACGTCGCCCCGATGATATCCCCGAGCGTACACCCCGCCCCGCAGTGGCTCACACCTGTAGCCGTGGAAGCCGCAAAGCTCTTCTCCGGAGACACGCCAGTCTCCTCCTGCCACTTCCCGCTCTTCGGACGACCCCACCGATTATAAGCCCAGATCGCCAACGGCCCGAAATAGAGCGCGGTCACCGGCCACACAGCCTCCATAATACCCATCTGCTGCCGGTAACCCCGCCCGAATATGTCGTAGAGAATAAATACCGCGCACGCCAGCGCCACAACTATCGAGACCCACGACACAACCGTCAACCACGATGGAACCACCTCAATACCTCCTCTTCACGAACGATCACTACTCCTCCCAATATACCCCCTGCCCCTATACTAAAAAGACTTTTTTGTACGCATAAAGAGTGGGCTCATTTCGGTGGTTCGTCGTCCGCAGGGTACGTTGGTTAGGCGGAGTTGCTCTTCAAGGCCGCTAAACTTGAGACTTGTAATCTCCAGGTTGTGCTGTCAGGAAACGTGCGGCGGCGCAACGTTCCGATGATGACCCGCAAGGCTTCGGGACCAGCGTAATGCGTGCCGTCCCGAAGCCTTGCGGCTAGAAAGGGTTTTGCGTCGTGTTCTTACTGGGGGTCGAAGCGTAACGCGGCGGAGTTTATGCAGTAACGCTTCCCGGTCGGTTCCGGGCCGTCGTCGAAGACGTGTCCCTGGTGCGAGCCGCAAACGGCGCAGTGAACCTCGGTGCGGCGCATGAAGAAGCTCCGGTCCACCTGGGTCTCGACGTTATTTTCGTCAGCCGGAGCCCAGAAGCTCGGCCAGCCCGTGCTGGAGTCGAACTTCGTCTCCGAGCCGAAGAGCGGGGCTCCGCACGCTACGCAAAGGTATGTGCCTTCATCTTTGGTGTCCCAGTATTCTCCGCTAAAAGCCCGCTCGGTGCCGTGCTTTCGGGCGACCCTGTACTGCTCGGGCGTGAGTTCCTGCTTCCATTCCTCGTCTGTCTTCTGAACTTTCTTGCGTGTATTATCCATGTTTTTATTTTACCATGAGCCCCGAAAACCCTCGCCCAAAAAGCGGCGTGTGCCGGATCGCGGGTATAATGCGTTAGCCATGTCTACGATAGTTTTCGAGGGTGATCCATTATGAAGTGGCTCAAGGTCTATGGTCTTCCAAAATTGCCGCTGGCCCTGGCGCGGCAGGCGATGAGGTTCGGGTTGCCGGGACCGACCTGGTACAAGTGGAAGGCGGCTTCGGCGGGAACGGGAGTTATCCTGGACGAGATGATCCGGGCAGCCGACGACCTCGGCTACGACGGCCAGAAGGTCGGTCAACTCGCCATGAGCCGCATCGGAGAGAAGCAAGGCAGCGACCTGCGCGAGCAGCTAGGTGTCAAGACGATGAAGGACACCGTAGACGTGGTGATGCTCGCCAACCGCTTTTTCGATATCGAGATCACACTGACCGAAACCAAGGACGGCGAGTACGTTATAAACGCCGACCGCTGCCCCTGGTTCGGCGGGATGGGCCACGACGGCGTCCCCGGCTGGGACGTGAAGCCCTGCGCGGCCTTCTCGACCTACGAGAAGGCGATGGTCAATGCCATAAACCCGAACGTCAAGCTCTCCTACACCGAGAAGCGGACCACCGGCGGCCACACCTGCCGCGGCGTCTACCAGTACCGCGACGAGAAGCTAGGCGATGGTCCCGCGGACGGCGTGCAGCCGGAGATGGTGAGCATCGGCAGGAAGCCGAAGAAAATCGAGGCGAAGGCAGAGTAGTCGAAGGTCGCCACGGCGCGACACAGGGGTATCCAGGTGCAACAGACGAAGTCATCGCTTCCAACGCGCGTACTCTCCAGCGCGGGACGAGGGTGGAGTGGCATCGAGGTCGCGCGATTTACCGGCTTCGATGAGCTGTCCGTACCTCCCCTACTAAAGCACCACGCGATCATCTACCTCAACCGCCTCCCCCTGGATCTGACGCAGAGGCTGGACGGTCAGCTCTGCAAGCAACGTGTCCATCGTGGCGAAATAACTATCGTTCCCGAAGGACGGGCCTGGGAATGGGGTTTCAAAGGGGAGACGGAGAGCGACATGCTCCCTTTGTGCCTGGAAAATGCATTCTTACGCGAGGTGGCGCGAAGCGTGGAGGTGGATCCGGACGGCGTAGAGATCGTGCCTCTCCTCGGTGTGCGGGACCTGCGGATCGAGCGGATCGGGCTCTCGCTCAAAGAGGAGGTCGAGGCCGAGGGGCTTCTCGGCGGCAGGCTCTACGCCGAGTCGCTGGCGGCCGCCCTGGCGATCACCCTTATAAGGGATCACTCCTCCCTTGGAAGGGCCGCGGCGAAGAAAACGGCGCGCGAGCATACCGGCGGCCTCTCCAGGCGCGCGCTCAAAGAAGCGATCGACTATATCGGCGACAACCTCGAAAAAGATCTGACGTTGGCCGAAATCTCGGGGGCGGCGCACATGAGCCCTTACCATTTCTCGCGTCTGTTTAAGGAATCTACCGGGCTTACCCCGCATCGCTACGTCATCGAGCGCCGCGTTCAGCGGGCCAAAGAGCTTCTCTGTAGCAGTACCCTACCCATAGCCGAGATCGCCCGCCTGTGCGGCTTCGCGAACCAGGGCCACCTGAACAGGCACTTCAAGCGCCTCCTCGGCGTCACCCCCAAAGCCTTGCGTTAGCTTTTCTTTCTGACACAAACAGCAAGAACGTACCAAAAATCGCAAGAACATGAAAGACGTACGCTGTTGGGCTACGCGATACTTCTAGTAGACACTATAGAGAGAAGAGCGTGCCGGACAAGAGAAGGGAGGTTACAGCCGTGACCGAAGGAGAAAACAAGGCCCTCAACCGCTAGTATGTAGTGATCACCCAGAATTCGCGGTGAACGCGGTGAAAGGAGGAAAGAGAATGTATGCGGCAGTAGGTGTATGGAACATGGCGGGTGACTGGGAGGAGCAGCAACGGGGGCTGCACGAGGAGATCGTCCCCATGGTCCGGCAGATCCCGGGCTTCGTCGCGGGCTACTGGATGGGGGATCGAGCCGCCGCCAAGACCTACACGACGATCGTCTGGGAAGATGAGGAGGCAGCGCAACGCTTCAAGGAATTCGTCACAGGGACAGGGAGACAGAGAAGGCAGGATGAGTCCGGCGTAAGCAACGAGTCGATGACAGTCGTGGAGGTACTTGCCGAAGCCCGGCGCTGATCTTTCGATCTCCCCTATTCACTCAACCTCGTAGAACAGGGGTTCTCCGTTACACCCATCGGAATTAATCTGTTTGTACTTAGGAGGGGACGGTGAAGGCTCTCTCCCTTCCAGAAGACCAAGGATGGTGAGCGATGCAAGACCCGTCACGGTAAGCCAAGCCCTACTCGCAGTGACTCGGAGAAGAAGCTAGCTACTGGAGCATGGGCCTCCTCCAAACCTTCTTCGCCGAAGGCAAAGACACCGACGGGCGCTTCTCCTTGGGTGAAGGGCTTGCCCCCAAGAGCGCCGAGCCGCCCCCGCACACCCACACCCGCAAGGACGAAGCCAATGCAAGGAGGAGGTACGACATGGTTAGCAAAGGATACCTCGTGGAGAACCCGGTTCGCCCAGGTCACGTCATGGACAACCCGGTTTTGGGGGAGAGTCGCATAGTCTTCACG
>JBBPZK010000104.1:0-6512 GCA_038199155.1 Rubrobacterales bacterium
CCGCGAAGAAGAGCAGGCTGCTCCCGAGATCCTTTTCGAGGACTAGCAGACCGATCGAGGCTGCCCACACCAGGGCAACGGGGCCGAAGTACTTGAGCGGCGGGATCTGTATGCCGAGGAAAGTGCGGCTAGTCGCGGCCATGACTTCGCGCTTCTCGGCCAGGTAGCCGGCGAAGAAGATCACGAGCGCTATCCGGGCGAACTCCGTGGGTTGGAAGTTGACCGGTCCGAACCTTACCCAGAGACGCGCCCCGTTGACCTCGTAACCGAAGGGCGTAAAAGTCAGGGCTATGAGCGCGAAGGCGGCGAGCGCGAAGAGGTACTTGTAGTCGAAGAGGCGTTCGTAGTTCCTGAAGAAGAAGATAGTGAAGAGCAGGGAGCCGCTCCCGACCAGGATCCAGATCGCCTGTGTAATAGCCAGGTTCTGCGCGCCAGGCAGGTCGTAAGTGAGACGGAAGATCATGACGAGCCCGATACCCGTGAGGAAAGTAACTATCGGCAGGAGCAGCGTGTCGGCGTGTGGCAGCCAGAGCCGCACCACCACGTAGACGGCGAGCAGGGTCCCCGCGTAGTAGGCGCCGTAGATCACGGGCGGGCTCGTAGTCTTCTGCGCGAAGATGAGCGTGGCGAACCCTAGAGTGGTCACCAGCAGCGCCAGGATCATCGGCAGCGTCGTTCGGCGTGCCACGGCTACCGGCTCCTCAAGCTGCCCAGGACCTTGTCTATGTCCTTCTTGGTATAGAGTTTATGGTCTCGTATCTGGGCCTGGTACGGTGCGGCGACTTGCTTCTCCTTTAGGATAGTTCGCTTGTACTCGACGTTTAGCCGGAGCTTCTGTATGTTGTACGGCAACCCCTGGTAGGCTACGACGTTGCCGTTGTCGTAGCTGAGGAAGTAGCGTGTGCTGGCCCAGAAATAGACGGGCGAGAGCAGGGCGGCGACCACCACGAGCGCCGCGATCGTCCGCATCAGCCACGCGAGCGAACGCAAGTCGCGCCTGCGCCTACGCTTGCGGATAGGTTCCCTCTCCGGCTCCCATCCCTCGACACGCCCGGAACGGTTCTCTCTGGAGGGATCGGCCGTGTTCCAGGGGTCCGGCCTCTCCTCTATCCTACGACCCCGGGCTCCTACCTGCGGCGCTCTCTCCGGGGAGACGACCTGAAATTCCTGGGTGTCGCCTGAGACTTCTTCGATGGGCGACTCTCCTTCGTGACTCTCCGGCGCTTCTTGCTTTTTTACGTCGGCGACGACGGCTGTCACGTTGTCGGAGCCTCCTGCGTCCAGCGCGGCCGAGAGGAGCCGACGGGCCACGGTCTCCGGGTCTCCGGAGGGTTCGGCCAGTATCTCCTGAATGCGGTCTTCCGGGACCGTGTCAGAGAGCCCGTCGGAGCAGAGCAGCAGCCTGTCCCCGGCTTCGACATCGAGTGTGGCGGTGTCTACCTGTATCTCTTCGGCGGCGCCCAAAGCGCGGGTGATGAGGTTCTTCTGCGGATGCCCGGCTGCTTCGGCGCGGGTCAGCTCGCCGCTACGGATCAACTCCGAGACGAGCGAGTGGTCCTCTGTCAGATACCTGAGCTCCTCGCCCCGCAGCAGGTAGGCCCGCGAGTCCCCGACGTGGGCGACCTCAGCCTCCGACCCTCCCGGTTCCTCGGTAAACCGGACGGCGACTATAGTCGTCCCCATCCCGGAGAGCTTTTCGTCGTCGCGGGCGGCGGCGAGTATCCGGCGGTTCGCCTCCTGAATAGCCTCGTCGAACGACTCGTCCGGCTCCAGCGTCCTGAGGACTTCCACGGTGATTGAGCTCGCCACCTCTCCCGCTTCGAACCCGCCGATGCCGTCGGCGACCACCAGGAGCGTCGGGTCGCGGCCGTCTCCCACGAGCAGGGCGTCCTCGTTGTTCTGACGGACCTTGCCCGCGTCGGTTACACCGAAGTGTTCCAGGGAAAGCATCTTTAGCGGGCTACTCCACGTACCGGAAGGTCGTAGACCCTACCTGCACCGTGTCTCCGGCCCTAAGAGGAGTAGCGCCGACGGTCTTGCGACCGTTGACGAAAGTGCCGTTGGTCGAGCCGAGGTCTTCGACGTATAGAAGGCCGCCGTGACGGCTGAGTTGCGCGTGACGCCCGGAGACGAAGTCGTCCTTGCCGAGCACCACGTCGCTCGTCGGTGAACGTCCGAGGCTCGTCGTCTCGTTCTTGACCCGGAACCGCGTCTCCGGCGCCAGGATGTCTGAGTCTTCGACCAACAACTCCGAAGCCCCGACGAGGTTCTTTTTGTACGATGTCTTTCCGGTGCGGGCCGCTCCTCCGCCCGGCTGGAGAGGTTTGTCGTCCGGGATGGCACGGAGGTCCCCGACGCCCCGGCGCATAACGGAGTATACGAAGGCGAAGAGCAGTAGCAGGAGCAGCGCCTTCGCCGCCAGGAGCGGGACCTGGAGGTCGAGCACGCGCTTACCTGTTTCTGTTTTCCGGACGCCTGCCGCGCGGGGAGACTGCTTCTCCGGAATCGTTCGGAGCGCCGCTCCGGCGGACGAAGCGGGCCTCCGTCTGGCCGAAGGTAAGCTCGTCGCCGCTCTCTATCCGCTCGCGGTCTATCGGGGCGTCGTCCAGGAGGGTGCCGTTGGTCGAGCCGAGATCTTCCACGACGAAGCCGTTCTCTGCGCGGATCAACCTCGCGTGCTTCCGGGAGATGTTCGGGTCGGAGATGACTACCTCGTTGTCGTCGGAGCGCCCGACGGACCAGGGTCCACGCCCCTCCAGCGGGTGGGACTTCCCGTCGATGATAAGCTCGGCCGTCTCTCTCGCCAGACCTTGCCTGCTGGCCTCCTCGACGGAGATGGCCGAGGTGCCGCCGACTTCGCCCTCCTCCACCTCTGTCTCCGCGTTTTCGGTTCGGAAGATACGAGTCTGGCCCGAGGTGTCCTGGGGCGCGCCTCTCTCGCGGGAGCCGTCGGATGGACCGGTGAGCTTCGCGGTGATCCCAAACTCTCCGTAGCGCAGCGAGTCGTCGAGCTCGAACCGGACCCTCGGCAGGCTCATCAGGTGGTAGTCCTTGTTCTCGGCGTGGGTCGAGGCGTACTGGATCAACTCGTCTCGGAGCGCGCTCTGGTAGGCCTGTATCGACTCTGTATCGTCCTTGGAGAGGTGTATCGTGAAGTCGTTTGGGGCATAGGTACGCGAGACGCTGACCATCCGGCCCTCGTCCATCTGCTTGGCGAGCCCTTTGGCGATTTCGACCGGATGGACCTGCCTCCGGAACGCGCGACCGAACACGCCCTCCACTATGGAGCCCATCCGATTCTCTATCTGCTTTAGAAATCCCAAAGGCTTACCTTCTCACCCGAGACCAGAAATACCTGAACAACCCATATATTATAGCCGCCAGCCCGAGTGAAGTCATCGCCCCCACGAGCGCCGCCTGGGTACCGGCATCCTGCGAAGAAACGACGAGTGAGTTGACGAGGGCGTATCCGAGTGTCCCGCCTATGACGGTTAAGATCAGCCCGGCGACCCACCGGCCGAAACGCTCTGCCACGGAGAGCACCGCCGCCATCGAGGCCCACAGCAGCGGCAGCAAGATTATCAGCGGGAAGAGCTGCCAGATCCTGCCGATCCAATCCAGCAGCGGGACGACGCCAAGCGTCGCCGGCATCCTCATGAATTGAACCCCGAAAAAGGGCATGAAGCCGTCGCCGCGCGCGATCACGTACCCGACCAGGACGAACGCGCCCATCGCCGCTGAAAGCGCCGCCGAGAGGGGACGCATTAACGCCCCGAGAAGGAGCGGCAGACCGGCTGCAAGCCCGGCCGCCGTGACCGGCACGAGGGCGAGCGGCACGGTAACGAGGGGAGCGAGCGGCGCCCGTCTCATGCTTCCGTTGCTGATGGCGACCCAGACCAGACCGATCGCCGGAAGCAACACCGAGAACCCGAGCCCGACCCCTCCCTGCAAGAGAACGGCCGCCAGCGCCACTATGACCGCCGCCGCCCCGATCCTGGGCAGCACATACCCGAGAACCCCGAACCCGGCCGCCAGGCTCAACTCCCCGCTCAACGCTCCCGCGTCGTTGCCGAGCAGGAGTCCGGCCCCGAGGAAGCCGAGCCATCCGGCGAGCAGTCCGTTGGTGACACGCAAAGCCTGGTCCGCATATCCCGCCGGGATAACGTTCGCTTTCGTGGCGACGCTCCTGGTCGGAAGGTTTTTGCGGCCGGTCAGGAGTTTCAGCGCCTCCCAGGCGCTCTGCGGGCGGTGGTCCGGGTTCGGCGAGGTGGCCCGGTCTATGAACTCTCGTAGGCGCGGCGGGGCTTCCTCCGGCTGGTGGGAGAGGAGCGCCTGGGCCGTGGCGCCTACGGCGTAGATATCCGTCAGGACGCTCGGGTCGGCGCCCGAGAGGATCTCCGGGGCGATGTATCCTAGAGTGCCGACGGCGAAGCCGACCTGGGTCAGGCGCGTGTCACCGGCCCGGTAGGCAACCCCGAAGTCCGTCAGCTTTACCGTGCCGCGACGGTCTACGAGGGCGTTCTGGGGTTTGATATCGCGGTGGATGATCCCCTGCCCGTGGGCGTAGATGAGGGCTTCGAGGATCTGGGCTAGGGCGTCGATGGTCTCGGCCATGTCGTAGTCTTCGACCACTTCGTTCAGTGAAGGACCCGGAACGAACTCCGTAACCAGATACACTTCGTGTCCGCCGGGGATGACTTCGAGTGTCTCGACGATGTTCGGGTGGTTCAGGTCCTCGGCGATCTGACCTTCACGTAGGGCGCGCGAGCGTTCGTCGTTGCTGTAGACCGGTATCACCTTGATCGCCACGTCCGCGCCGCGCCCCTCGGGTCGGGCTCGCCAGACTGTCGCGAAGCCGCCGCGCCCGACTACTTCCTCCAAGACGTAGCGTCGCTGGCCCTCAATGTAGCGAGTTTCAGTCATGATAAGGGGATATTGTATAATCATTGCCGGAGGTTTGGTATCCTTCCGCTGGTTCCGGAGGCTCCGGCTTGATACAATCCCGGAGGTTTCGAGAGATCCCAACGGGCGAGTGGCGGAATTGGTAGACGCGCTAGGTTCAGGGTCTAGTGTCCGAGAGGACGTGGGGGTTCGAGTCCCCCCTCGCCCACATTTAGAGAGGACGGCCTCCGGGCCGCAGGGAGGTGGCGTCATGGTAACCGCCGTTGTGCTGGTAACGACCGAGCGCGAGCGGGTCGAGGAGGCGGCCCAGGCCATGCTCGCCATAGAAGGCGTAACCGAGGCTTATTCTGTTACGGGACCATACGACCTAGTGGTAATGGTCCGCATCCCGGACTTTGAGAGGCTCGCGGAGATCGTGCCGGCGAAGCTCGCCCAGGTACCAGGCGTCGCCCGAACCGAGACGATGGTCGCCTTCCGCTGCTACTCAAACTACGACCTCGACCGCGTGTGGAGCATGGGCTTCGAGGAAGAGTAGATAGCTCGCTACCCTTACTCGGAGAAGCGTGGGCTTTCGTAAAACTCGACCAGTACGGTTACGAGCCTACGGAGAGTTTCTGTCTCGGATAGACTGCACACGAAGTGTCCGCCTTGTTTTATGAGGGCGACATCAAATGACATGATTGTTTTTGACTTTGCTTCAGGGCGTAGTTTCGGCGTCTTGGTAATTGGGTGAGATGCTTTGAGTAAACCTTGGTAGTAATCTTGTGCTCGCTTGAAGCACTTCTGTTTTGCTCTTTCGGTTGTTTGACCTTCGAGTTTGATCTTCAAATTGAGAGAGCCGTTGTTATTTACTTCCATGTACGCAGGGAGTTTGGTCCATCCGAAGTTGAGAATGGTATCGGGGCCGGATCCAGCCGTGTATACAGTAGGGTCTATGCTGATGTTTCGATCCGAGAAGGACTCGATCAGCTTTTCCTTGAGATGACCGAGGAAGTAAAGGTTCCAAGTCTTGGATCTGTAGCAGTCGATTCTGCTTAGGTCGCTAGAAAAACACTTGTCCTGTAGGTCTATCTCGTTAACTATGGTCGCTTTCCAATCTTCGACCAAAGAATCAAAAGTAGAGATAGACTCCAGCGCCTTGTGGAAATCTCTTATGCGGATCCACCGGACCCGCTCACCATAAGGAGTGCGGAAGTATTCTCCCGCTCCGAGAGTCACGAACAGGAAAGGCGTTTCTGGAGGAAGGAGGCTTGGATAACCTACCGTTTGAGGTTCTCCTTTGACGAACTTCTCATGGCCGTCGACTTTCATTTCGATAGCTACTATCGGAGTGTTGTCCTCAGCGTCGAAGATGACTAGATCAATATGTTTCCATTCCTTGACCGCGCGAAGAGCACCGTGGTTTTCCAGAGATACACCAAGGTAACCTAGAAATGACCTGAGAGGCTCTTTTTTACCTTCGTTCCATAGACTGCAGAGATAGGCGATCATTCCTGAGTGAACTCTCTCTAGCGAGTAACCGAGCGAGTAAAAGAAGTTGGGCAAAACATCTCCTTCTTTGGCTTTGCTATCTAGCTCGGCTCCTCGGCCAGGGCGGGGCGGGTGCCTTC
>JBBPZK010000105.1:0-5189 GCA_038199155.1 Rubrobacterales bacterium
CTTCCGGGCTATAAGGGTCTCGATGCTCCACAAGATGGACCTCGTCGAAGACCGTTTCAACGCCACGGAGATCATCCTGGAGGCGCTCAAGAACGGCCTGCGCTTCCACGAAGTGCCGGTCAGCATGCTCAAGAGGGCGGCTGGCGAGACGAAAAAACCACCGCGCCTGGCGTACCCGTTCGGCGTCTTCCGGGTCATAATCCAGACCTGGCTCCGCTAGAGAAACTCCACGAGAGAAACGCAGCTTCTCTGGTCGGAAGTTGGACAACAGAATACGGTGCTATGCTAAATCCCATGAGCCTGAGACGATTTACCCGGTACGAACTTTGAGAGGTTTACTCAAGTCCCGCCAGCAGGGCGTGGGCGCGGGTAGCGCTTACGTCCTGGCCTCCTTCTTTATTTCCGGCGTCCTGACCTTCGGGTTCCAGTTCCTCTCCGCGAAAGTCCTCGGGAAACCGGATTTCGGGAGGCTGATGCTCCTATGGTCCGCGACCTTTATGACCGTGCAGATATTCTGGATCGCCGGCACCCAAACCCTCGGTCGCTACATCTCGGAGCGGGAATCGAAGGGGCAGGACTGGAGGCCCGTGGTCCGCGCGGTGAAGCGCTGGCAGGTCTGGGTCCTGGTGGCGTTTGTCGTCGGCTCCATCCTCGCGGGTCCCTTGCTGACGAGCGTAGTTTTTGGCGGCGAATACTGGCTTACGATAATCTTCATCATCTCCGTGGCGGCGTACGCGCCGGAGTATTTCAGGCGGGGTATATTCAACGGACACCGGCAATTCTCGCGTCTGGGCGGGCAGATCCTGGCCGAGTCCTCGGGACGTTTGCTGATAGCCGGCGCTTTCTTCGTCTTTGGCTATGGTGTGATCGGTCCCGCCATAGCCATCGCGATCGCTCCTATTATCGGGGTCTTGGCAGTCCGGCCCGCGCCTGTCGACCCGCCCAAGAGCGTGGGCTTACCTTTCGACGCCGGGAGCGCTTCCCGGTTCGCGGCACCGGTGCTCGTGTGCATGGCCTGTGCACAAGCGTTCGCCAATGGCGGACCCCTCCTTTTGAAACTCTTCGGCGTCTCCTACACGCAGATAGGGCTGTTCGGCGCGGCGCTCATCCTCACACGGGTCCCGCAGTACGTCATAAGCCCCGCCATCGGCAGTTGGCTCTCCCACGCGAGCCGCAAGCTCGCCACGGAGGGACCGGATGCTTTCGACCGTTTCGTGGCGCGGGCGGCCGGTCTCGTCGGTCTCGTCGGCGTCTTGATGCTGGGTGGGACTTGGGTGCTGGGGCAGTGGGTGATCAAGCTGGCCGCCGGACACGACTACAACCCTAGTCGGAGCCTGCTGATGTCCCTGGCGGCGCTGGCGGCTTTCTATCTCATATGCGACCTGATGAACCAGACACTCTTCGCCCGAGGGCTCGGACGACTCGCCGCCCTCGCCTGGGTCTCCTCACTACCTTTTGCGGGGATATGCCTGGCGGTGCTGAATGTGCCCATCCTGTACCGGGTCTCTGTTTCCCTGGTCGTTGGTGTCGTCGTCGTGGCTATCTTGCAGACGACGTTCTATCTGCTGGCTACGCGCAAGGGATGGCACGCTGGGCCTGGCTCCTAGCTTGCGGAGTCCGCCGGGTTCATGAACCACTCGACCGTGTTGCGCAGGCCTTCGTCCAGGCCGACCTCGGCCTCCCACCCGAGCAAGCGTGCGGCTTTGGAGGTGTCGGCGAAATTTCGCTGTACGTCTCCCTGACGCGGGTCGGTCTTCCGGACCTCCACGTCTTTTACTCCGGCTTCGGCCAGGACGAGCAGGAGTTTGTCGATCAGCTCCAGGACGGTCGTCTCGGAGCTGGTGGCGATCTGGAATACTTCGCCGCCGACGCCTTCCACAGTCGCGGCGAGCTTCACGGCCCGTACCAGGTCCCCGATGTAGATAAAGTCGCGGGTCTGGGTGCCGTCGCCGTAGATCTCGATAACTTCTCCGCCGGTCGCCCGCTTGATGAACCTCGCGACCGCGCTGTTCTTATGGCCGGATAGGGGACCGTAGACGTTGCCGAATCGGAGCGCTACCGTTTCTACCCCAAAAGTTTGGAAGTAGGCGGAGCAGTAACCTTCTCCGGCGAGTTTGCTCGCGCCGTAAGGAGAGACCGGGTGGGGCGAGACCTCTTCGTGCATCGGGGGATCCACCTCGCCGACCGCCGCCCCGCTCGACGCCGAAACGAACCGCCCGACCCCGGCGTGCCGGGCCGCTTCGAGGTAGTTGAAAGTCCCGATGACGTTCGCCAGGCAGTCGGCGCGCGGATCCTCGACGGAGGGCGCGACCCCGGTATTGGCCGCGAGGTGGACGATCACATCCATACCTTGAGCCGCCTTTAACGCAAGCTCCGTGTCAAGTATGTCACCCACGACGAGCTCGACCGGGGTCGGACCGCCTGCGTCCGGCATGCCCCCGAGGTTTTCCGGTTTCGTTTCGACGAACCGGCAGGCGGATTCGAGGTCTTCACGGTTGCCGACGGCGAGGTTGTCGACCACCCGTACGGCATTCTCTTCATCTTCGAGCAGCGAGCTGATCAGGGAAGTTCCGAGGAAGCCGCAACCGCCGGTCACGAGCCAGTTCACGGGCACACCTCATCTATGCTGCTCACCATGACGAATCCTTCTCCACTCACTGATAAACCTCCCACGTATACAAGGTCACTCCGAATATCCAGGCGCTTTCGCTTGATCCGGTCTTCTAAGATAACAGATAAGGGAGATAACGCTGGGGTAAGAATCCTGTCGAGTATCGAGGAGATAAATTCGTAGTCACCGCGAATCGGCTTCTCGATCTTTTGAGACCCGACACCGAAGCCCATCGACGAGCCACTGGTATGCTTCGGCGCGTAGGGAACTGTACTCCGTTTGTTTCAGGGTGGAGATTAAACGCCAGTAGCGTTCCATGCGCGGGTCGGACGTTTGCTCGTGGTGAGAGAGCCACCACCCGGCGAAATTCGGGTCTCCGTTCCTGTTCATGGCCCGCGCGTTGGCCTCGACCCAGGCTCCGACTACGAGCTGTTCTCGTTCTCCCGAAGGCCGGCGATCTTCCCGTACGGCCGCCGCCGCCTCGTTTAACGTCCGGTCCATGGTCTCTTTCCATTTGGCGAAGTCGAAGTGTCCCTCGGCCGAATCCCAGAATGGTTTTGTCTGCTCTCGCAGCTTCTCGATGAAGTCCTCATCGGAAGCGAGTTCTGACAACTCGATCCAGGCTTCGAACTGTTCCTCGTTTAGCTCGTCCGGCATGCCCGACACGGCCTGACGCCAGAACCATGCCTTCACGTCAGGGTCCACTGGAGTCCCTTCGAGGCCACGCTCCAGTTGCTCTCCGAGGAAGGCTTCACGCTCGCGTACATCGAGCAGCCCGAGCGCCCGTGCACGGTCGGGGTACGAGTCGCTCACACCCAGATCACTGTCCAGGGTCGATTTCAGCAGTGCACGCCTGCGGCCCAAGGTCCTGAGCTGAAACTCCACGATCTCGAGCTGGAGATTCAACGCCTCCGAAGGGCTGCTCTTTTCCTCTATAAGACGCTTTATGTTCGATAGGGTGAAACCCGCAGCCCGCAGGGTTCGGATCACCTCCAGGCGCGAACGGTCGGCTTCCGAGTAGAGACGATAGCCTGAGCCGGTCTTCCCGGACGGGGGCAATACGCCGATGTCCGAGTAATGGCGGATGGTCTTGACCGAGACACCGCTCCCGCGGGCGACCTCGCCGATGGTGTGCAGCGCATCTTTTTTTGAACTCACTAGGATTTTTCCTTGACTCTCCTGTAACCGGAGACCTTATGGTAACTCTAAAGCCCGTCCACGACACAGCCATCTTGGCAAAGGCTGACCATCCGCGGGCGGTTGACGGCAGGTAGATCACGGGAGGTAAAGAAATGTACGTGAGGAACATCAACATTCTGGGCAGACAGCGAGATGCGCTACTCGCGCCTGCGAAAGAGGCAGTCGAACTCCACCGACAGCAGGTGATGGGTCCGCTGAGGCCATTGTGGGAACCAATGATGAGCTACATGCCCGCGAAAGTGCCTCGGTCTCAATACCAGGGGCCGGAGGAGGAAAGCGCGGCACTCGCGGCGTCGCGACTCATCGGCTTATACGGCCCGGACTCCGGTACCGAAGAGGGACTCGAAGCCTTGTCAAAGCTAGGGGATGGAGGTTCCATGGGCGGATGTGTGCAGGCTCTGGAAGCAGCCATCGAAAAGCTTCGTCCTCGGGAGCACGGGTTGGACTTCGAGGGGGTGACCTTCGCCCTGGCGCTGGCAGATCCGACGCCAGACCTCATGGAGCGACACAAAGGCTATATGGGAGCAGGCTCTTTCTCTGACTGGATCCTGGCGATCGCTTGGCCCAACAACTACAACCTGCCTCGCTTGCCAGCGCTCGCCACTCACGAGCTACACCACAAGGTACGGTTAGCCTTCGAGCCCTGGAACGATGAGACGACCGTCGGGCAGTACCTCGTCATGGAGGGCCTCGCCGAGGTGTTCGCGGCGGAGAGTTTTGGTGAAGATTTGCTGGGTCCATGGTCTAAGGCGCTCTCCGAAGACGAGCTCGAGAAGGTGCGGCCGGTCATGCATGAGGCTCTGGAGGTCACCGGTTTCAACGAGATCCGCGGCTACATTTTCGGGGACTGGGCGGCTGCGCGGTCCGGCTACGAGCCTCGTGGTCTCCCAGACTTTGTAGGCTATTCGATGGGTTACCGGGTAGTGCGGGAATATCTCCGGAACACGGGCAACTCCGTGGTCGAGGCCTCCTACGTTCCCTGGAGGGAGATCATAAGAGGTTCCTGCTACCTCTAGCAGTGCCGAGGAGGCACGCCGCACTACGACAAACAAGCTACGATACAACTTACGATATGCGTGCCGGCAACAACCTTATCGTGATTTTGACCGGCGCGCAGGTCACGCACATGGAGGTTCGAGGAGATGACAAACAGTTTGGAGCGGTGTCCGGGTTGCGGCGCCCTCACACCCAAAGTCGATGGGCCGACCCACCGATACATCGGCTCTTCGGCCGGTTGCTGGGCCACTTATGGGGCACTGTCGGAGAAGGAGGCGGACGATTTTCGATACATGCGCCACCATCAACTGACCGTGGACGCCTACTGCGTGCAGCACCCGGGAACGCCCTCCCCACAGTCCATCCGGTCGGTCGCCGTGCA
>JBBPZK010000106.1:0-5183 GCA_038199155.1 Rubrobacterales bacterium
CATCCCGATCGTAAACACCACGAATGGCTCGTCCATCCTCGCCGTGTAGCGTCCGTTCATTACTTGTGCCACTTCATGCTCCTCTCTACTCGTACTTTCTTCTGATGAGGCCGATGCCCAGCACCAGCAGTCCCAATCCCAACGAGAATGCGCCGACGTAGGCCAGGTAGATCATGGCGTTCGGCTCCGTCGCGTCCGGGGAGAGTACCGAGAGGAAGAAAGCCGCCGGTAACAATATCGCCGCCGCCGGAATGGAGTGTCTCGCCAGCGACTTCAACTTCTCCGGCAAGTTGGCTTCATCAACGTACCTTAGCGTAACCAGCGACAGCACGAGCAGTACGCCCGCGTGTGCGTGTCCGGCGCGCCACAAATCCTGGCGCAGCTCGTTGTCCGCGTACCCCGAATCGCCGATCAGCAGCGAGAGGATGCTCGTCCCTCCGTAGACGACAGCGGGCATGAGGATCAGCAACACGCCAGCCGTCAGGCGCGACGCGCGACTCACGCGGCCCCGCCTATCCTGGCCCGCTCGTTCCACAGGGCGTAGAAGAGGCCGCCGTCACGCACCCGGACCTCCAAATGCCCGGCCTCGGCAAGTTCCCTGAGCATCCCATCCGCCTCGGCCACCGTCATGGAAGTCTCCGTAGCCGCTCCGGCGGCGGAGATCTCACCGCGCCCTCCGAGCGCCACGAGTAACTCCCGCTCTCGCGCCTCCGCCGACACCCGCGCCGGACGACCCGCGCCCAACCCGGCGACGCCACTCCCCAACATCCCGACAGCCGGGAACGCGACCCAGAAGTAAGTGGTGAAGATCCACCACAAATCCGGCACGAAAGCGACCAGCATCACCCCTGACAACACGACCGGAACCAGCACCGAGAGCGCCACCGCAACCCTCGCACCCGGACCCATCCTCTCCGTGTCGAGCCCGAAAAACTCGCCGCCACCTCGCTCCGACCGGATCCTCACACCACCCTTAGTAACCGACCTGCCGCACACGCCTTCCTCCTCTCTTGGACTAAAGCCTTTATGTAAGTCCTGACATATGGTAGTCTATGGGCTGCAGGTAGATATGTCAAGAGTGACATAGTAGAAAATTTTGGAGGGAGATGGCGACGCTTGGGTATGCGATCCTTGGGTTACTGGCGCAGGAGATGCTCAGTGGTTACGACCTTACGCAGAGGATGCGGGGGAGGGTTGGGAATTTCTGGAGTGCGAGGCACAGTCAGGTCTATCCCGAGCTCGCTCGTCTGGAGGAGGGTGGTTACGTGACGCACCGTGTAGTCGAGCAGCAAGAGCGACCGGACAAGAAAGTCTATGAGATCACGGCTGAGGGCCTCGACACACTCAAGGAATGGGTCGTACAACCGCCGTCTCCGAAACCCACTCGGGAGGAGTTGGTACTCAAGGCGTACTCTATCTGGCTGTCCGATCCGGCGAAAGCGGCGCGGCTTTTCCGGAATGAGCAGCGCCGGCACGAGGAGCAGCTCGCTTCTTATGAGGAGACACGAGCCTGGATGGAGGGTGAGTGGGGCGAGGACCTCGCACGCCCGGAGACTTCCCGGTTCGCCTCCTACGCTACGTTGCGGCGCGGCATTATCTACGAGAGAGGGTACGCTGAGTGGTGCCGCTGGGTGGCGGATTCCGTGGAGCGCGCACCGGAGCCCGCCGGAGAACGAGAGGAAAAGAGCCAATGATCCTCGCGTTGTTCCGGTAGAATCCTGGCGCAGGCGACTTTCGGAGGAGACTTGGAAATAAGGAAGTGTCGCGCGGAGGACCGGAAGGCGCTTGTATGTCTCGGGGTTCTGGCCTTCGGTGAGAGTGTTTCGGACTGGGAAGAGTACTTCGACCCGGAGAAGAACCCGCTGCTCGACCCAGATCAGGTCTACGTCATCGAGGAGGACGGCGAGGTTCGGGCGAGCGCCACGGTCCTGCCGCTGGAGGTCTACGTGGACGGGAATCCCGCGCCGATGGGCGGCGTTTCGGCGGTCATGGTTCACCCGGCCTACCGGCGACGCGGCTACGCCGGGCGGTTGATGCGCGCCGTTCTCACCGGGATGCGCGAGCGGGGGACGCGCCTCTCAATGCTCTGGCCTTTCGCCCACTCCTTCTACCGCTCCTTCGGCTACGAGCTTGCCGGCGAGACCGTCTCTTATACCCTCAAGCCGACCGACTTGCCAACGAGCGACGAGCAGAAGCAGGTCCGCGCCTACCGCGAGGAAGACTTGCCGCACATGATTTCCCTCTTCGAAGCGGAAGCCTCGGAGCATCGACTCTGCGTGCGCCGGAGCGAGGAGTGGTGGCGTAGCGAGAGCTTCTGGGACGAAGAATGGAAGGCCACCGTCTACGAGCGGGACGGGCGCGTAGAAGGGTATGTCATCTACAAGATGTCGGGCTGGCGGGATCGGAAGCCGCCGCGCGAGCTAAAGGTTTCGGAGTTGATCTCCTCTACTATCAGGAGTCACGACGCCCTGATCTCCTTCCTCGCCGCCCAGGACCCGCTGGTCTTCGAGATAAAGCACTCGACCCCCCGCAACAGCCCTCTCCACCCCTACCTGCGAAGCTCCTACGTCGGAGCCGAAGTCTCCCCGGAGTTCATGCTACGTCTCGTGGACGTAGAGGGAGCCCTGAATCTCCTGAAACACACTGCGGACGAGCCTCTGGTCCTCGAAGTCACCGACGATGTGATCCCGGAGAACGTTGGAGAGTACACCATGGGTGGAGGGGAGGTCATCCGGGGCGCGGAGGCGGAAAACCGCGTCTCGCTCGACGTGCGTCAGCTCGCCCAACTCTACGCCGGATACCTCACCGCCGAACAACTCGCCCGCCACGGTCTCGTCGAGTATGGCTCCGGGAGAGACCTGGACCTCCTGGAGGCGTATTTCCCGCCCGGTGACCCGTGGGTTTCACCATCGGACCACTTCTAGTCCGTCTCCTCCAACCGACCGTATAATCAGCTCCAGGACCTGATATAGAGGAGGCAACATGAAGCACACGGGCACCATCGGATACGCGGCGATGTTCGAGCAGTTCCACCCGACGGACCTGCTGCAATACTGCAAGGTCGCCGAGGAGTCGGGCTTCGGCTCGGTTATGGCCTCCGACCACTTCCATCCCTGGACTCCGGATCAAGGGCAGAGCGCCTTCGTGTGGTCCTGGCTCGGCGCCCTCGGTGCGACCACGAACCTTCGCTTCGGGACCGGCGTCACACCGCCTGGCTTCCGCTACCATCCAGCCATAATCGCCCAGGCTGCCGCCACCCTGGAGGCGATGTACCCGGGCCGTTTCTGGCTCGGTCTCGGCGCTGGCGAGGCCCTAAACGAGCACGTCGTCGGCGAGTATTGGCCCGAAGCCCCGACGCGGCTACGCATCTTGATGGAATCCATCGAGGTTATCCGCAGGCTCTTTAGCGGAAAGGTCGTCAAGTACTCCGGGGATCACATAAAGCTTGAGAGCGCGAAGCTCTACACGATGCCGGACGCTCCGCCGCCCATCTACGTGGCGACCGCCGGGCCGTTGCAGAGCCGCAGGACCGGGGAGTTCTGTGACGGCATCATCACCGTCGGGGCGCCGGACGACAAGATAAAGATGCTCATGGAGAAGTTCGAGGAAGGCGCGCGGCGGGGAGACAAAGACCCGTCGGAGATGCCCCGCATGATCCAACTGCACGTCTCCTACGCCGATTCCCAGGAAGAAGCCGAGCAGCAGGCCGTAAAAGAGTGGCCCAACGGCGGGATGCCCTTTCCAAAAGGCGACATCCGCAACCCCGAGGACTTCGCCGCGATGGCGAACCAGGTGAGCGTCGAGAACTTCAAGAACCGCGTCCTCATGAGCGCGGACCTGGACGAGCATCAGGAGCACATCCAGAAGTACGTGAATATGGGCTTCGACGAAGTCTACGTCCACAACGTAGGACGCAACCAGGAAGAGTTTGTAAAGGCATACGGGGAGCGGGTGATCCCGAAACTAAGCTGGCCGGAGAAGAGTTAGGCTACGTATGAATCGAGAACTAAAGCTGACGGCAGAGTTGGTTCCAAAAACCTCTTGGTACAACAACATGCGTAAAATAGTCCCTCCACCGGAGTGGGACAAGATCCGAAGAAAGACCTATGCTGAGTATGGACATCGCTGTGGAATTTGCGGTTCCGGAGGAAGACTCAACTGCCACGAGATATGGTGCTACGATGACCACCAACATACTCAGAAACTTGAGGGCTTCGTTGCTTTGTGCGACCTGTGTCATCATGTAAAGCACATAGGGTTCGCTGGGGTATTGGCGGCTAGAGGTAAGCTGGATTATGAGAGCGTCGTGGAGCATTTTATGAGCGTTAACGAGTGCGAGAGGAAAACCTTCGAAGAGCACCGGAAAGGGGCATTCTACCAGTGGAGCCAGAAATCCCAGCATCAATGGGAAGTGAGCTTTGGAGAATACGAAAGGTTTAGGCTCGAGTGACAATCTCGAATGAGGTGGTTCTATGAACAGGATGACGCTGCCTCACTTGAAAGCTGCGGCCCAGGACTTTGCTCGGGAATTCAGTGCTACTTCCATCGCAGCCCTATATGGCATCACGGACGGTAAAGCTGTAGGAACTCATGTCGAACATGCGTTCCACGAGTTTCTCAAAGAGCAATACTCATATGTGCCCGGCAATTCCGCGAGTGGCCTCGACTTGCCAGAGCTTAGAGTAGACCTCAAAGTTACTTCTGTTCGACAATCGCAGTCCTCTTGTCCTTTCCGTAGCGCCAGCGAGAAAGTTTACGGGCTTGGTTATGACATTTTGGTGTTTATCTATGAAAAAGTAGATGATGCGACCTCTCGGACCGCTCGATTGAGTGTAAGGCATGCGGTCTTCGTTGCTCGCGAGCAAACGGGAGATTGTCAAACCACATACGGTTTGAGAGAAATCTTGCGTCGGAATGGAAATAGCGAGGATGTGGTCTCGTTCTTAGAGGAACGCAATCTTCCTTTGGATGAGATCGGGCGCCAAGCCCTTGCTGATCAGATACTGCGCGATCCTCCGAAGTTGGGGTATCTCACGATCTCGAACGCACTGCAATGGCGGTTGCAGGGCGGATTCAACCGGTCGAGGCAACACCGGGGTCTTGTTGCAAGGTTAGTTGATCATCGAGCATTTCGGTAGGTGTGTGCCAGTTGTGGGTCTTGCGTGGCCGGTTGTTCAGCGCGG
>JBBPZK010000107.1:0-21469 GCA_038199155.1 Rubrobacterales bacterium
CATTTCGGTTCCAAGCTGTACCTTGGAGTTAGGGTATACCTAAGGTTTAGATACAAGTGGCGAAATTAGGCTCGAAAACGCTAGCAGGACGAGGAGAGTCATGCTAGGGTGATGAGTTATGAGAGGAGACAAAGAATACATAATCGGTGTAGTGGAGGAATTGGAAGCTGCTATTCGGGACGCTTCCGGTGTGCCGATGCGCAGGGGGAAGGTCCTTCTCGACCGCTCTGACGTACTCGTGCTGCTCGAAGAGTTCAGGGAGGCATTGCCCGCCGAGCTTGCGGAGGCTGAGAAGATTCGTGGGGAGTGCGACGCAATAATAGAGGAAGCCAGGGAAGAGGCGGGGCGCGTCACGGGACGAGCGGGAGAGAGGGCAGAGGCCAAGGCCTGGGACTGGGAGATCTGTAGAGAGGCTCACAGACAGTCAGCGGCGATCGTAGAGCGGGCAGAGCGCTACGCCGCAGAGGTCTCCGGGGGCGCCGAGCGCTACCGGGAGCGTATTATGGGAGAGCTCGAAGGCTGGTTCAAAGAGACCCTCGGTTCTATTGGAGAATCGCGCGAAGAGTTAAACAGCGCTTCTCCCCGGCGGTTGTCGGTCCAAGAACGCGAGGAAGAGGATGGGCGTGGCTGGCAGGCCAATACGGCCTAGTACGAACCTCGCTCCGCAACTTCGTAGGCAGCGGGGGACTTTAGTTGTTCGGGAAGTCTTCTTTATGAGGCAGGGTTTCGCCCAGTGCGTCGAGCCGGAAGTTTATCTCGTCTAGCGACGAGTTTAGGACGGAAGCTTCGGCGCTTGCCGCTGTGGCGTCCGAGATGGAGATCCGTATGACGCGCGCGCGCAGTTCCTGAAACTGTCCGATGGTGCGTGAGATCTCTATGTCCGCTGCCTGCACTTCTGCTTCCAACTCGCTGGAGACCTCGGCCAAGTCAGCCGAAAGGTCTTTGTGCCGGTTGTTTATCTCCTGAATTTCGGAGGCTGCTTCTTCTCTGCGGCGGGCGACATCGACTAGTCGGTCTGCTGCGGAGTGGATCTTGGGTGTAGCGTCCTCAAGAACGGTTTGGGTTACGTCGTCGGTCTGCTCCAGGGCCGAAGTTACTTTCCTGTAGGCGACGAGAGCTTCTTCGACCTTCTGACGAGTCTCCCCGCGAGGGAGCCAGCGGGCGCGGCGTTCCGGTGAGATCTCTTGACTTTCTTCGTTCCTGGAACTGTTGAGCACCGGCCCATTCCCAAGGACACGGTTTTGGAAGACCGGGTCGCGGGAAGCAAGGGCGACCAGCGCCACGTAGGTCACGATGGTGAGGGGGAGGAGGATCCACCACCACGGAAGGGTTAGCGAGACGCCGACTCCCAAGATGAGCGTCATCAGGTTGATGGGGCGTAAGGCGGCTGCTCGCGTTACGCGGCTGGAATCTTCGGCCGGAAGTGATTCCCGTCTCTCAGGCTCGCGCATCCGGCTCGCTTTCCAGGGTTTTTAGTCGCACGCGTCCCCCCAGCTTCAGGGCGAGGGCGCGTGAGGCGTTGCCCTTGTTTATCGAGAGGCTCAGGCGCCAGTGAGAATCAGGGACGAGGATGAGCTCCCCGGCTTTCGCAGCTCCGAAGGTCTCCAGATACCGGACGCTCATGTCTCCTTCTCCGGTATCTATATTCAAGGTCGTGCCGTACTGGAGGCCTGCGTCTTCTTCCAGGATGGAGAGCCGGGCGTTGCCGTAGCGGTCGATGGATATTATGTGGGCCGTGCGGGTTCCGGACGGCTGGTCGCCATCCTGGAAGATGCGCGGGCGTTCCAGATCGGAGGCCTTCACAGGCTCTCCGAGGTCCGAGATATCCACCCCGGCGGCAAGATGCGCCGCAGCCGGCGAGAAAATGTCCCGGCCGTGAAAAGTGCTTGAAACTGGATGCACATGGTAGCGGTCGTTGGTCAGCGACACTGCTTTCGAGACGCCGCCCAAGGAGTCAGCGGCTGGGATGAGCAATCCGTTGTCCGGGCCGACCATTAGCGCGCCGTTTTGGGTGGAGAGCGCGAGGCTGCGGCGTTCCGTACCTACACCGGGGTCTACGACAGCGAGGTAGACAGTATCCGGGGGCATGTATCGCGTGGCATTTTGAAGGATCTCCGCGCCCGCCTCGATCTCGAAGCCCGGTACCTCGTGGGTGAGGTCCAGGACCTGTACTCCAGGCGCCACCTTCGCCATGACACCCTTGCACGAGCCGACAAAGTCGTCGGCCAGCCCGAAATCGGAGAGAAAGCAGATCGGCCTCATGACCTTAGTATAAAACGCCTTACGGGCAAGGGCTTGAGTCGAACATGCGCCCTCGCAGCTTTTAGCCGATCTGGGGACCGGAGCTTTTGCCGCGTAGCTTCTGTATAGCGTAGTAGCCCTGGATGCTGGTGCGGGCCACACGTCCCCAAGTCGGGCGCAGGTTCTTCTCGTGGAGACCGGCGTAGCGCTTCTCTTCGCCACCGAACTTCTTCTTGAACTTGTAGACGCCCCACATCGGGTCTCCCTCTCGTGGCTCGCAGGGACCCCACATATCATAGCGGCTGGCGCCCTCTCTACGGGCGACGGTTAGGGCTTCGTACTGGATCAGGTACGAAGCGTAGAGGTTCTCGCTCTCGGCGGCGGAGGCCCCGTAGAGATAGTAAGCCTCTTCCCCGAAAGTGAGGATCAAAGCTCCGGCGAGAAGTTCTCCTCGCTCACCTCTGCGCGCCAGGATCAGGTGCGCCGGCAGGTCCTGCATAAACTCCCTGTAATACCTGCCGGGGCGGAGGGCGAAGTGTTGTCGCTTGGCGGTCTCTCCGAGCAACTCCAGGAATTCTTCGAGACCGCTCGACGGCACGTTCGAAATCTCGATCTCCACTCCTTCGCGCCGGGCGCGCCGGACACCGTAGCGGGCGTCTTTGGGCATCGCCGCGAGCTGCTGTTCCGGGTCGTCGAGTACGTCGAGTACGAAGGTGCAACGTGGCTGCACCGAGTTTTTCATCTTGACGAAACCTCTCTCTTCGAGGTTCCCGGTCTTTTCGATCCTGGGCTCTACATCCAACAGGCAGGCGCCTCGACGGGCGGCACAATTCCCGACAGCCTCCGTTACCACTGCCAGGTCCGCCGGGTCTTCGGCGAGAGGACCGTGAGGGGCGTATGCCAGATAGCCGAGCGCCGGGAGTTTACGAAGCAGCACCTGGGCCGCGCTCTGTCCATCCGGGGCGAGTAGGCGTAGAGGTTCCCACTTGTGACGCCGCCGGAACTCGCCCCACTCCCAGGACTGGAGCACGCTTCCGCCAAGCCTCTCGACGGCGGCGTTCCACGACTCTCTATCCGAGCTTTCCCGGAAAAAGCTCTGTTTTTCTTTGGAACTTTGGATCCTCGACATCCTCCACGGGAGCCCGGCGGATTTCGTTGGAAAGTCTACCGCAAACCGGGGCAGCCTGACACGCTTCACCATACCTCTCATACTACAACTCTACAGGGAGCATTTTCTTCTCGGGAGGATCTTCCAACGCCGCTCTTTTGACAATGGAGCGTCAAGCGTCTTTAGCGGGACATGCTCAGTCCGAGGGCCTGCGCCATTAGTTTGAAGTCTTGCGGGCGGCTCGACGCGCGGAGCGCCTCTTCGTAGCTGATCCTGTCATCCTCCACAAGCTTCATCAAGGCTTGGTCGAAAGTCTGCATCCCGTAGTATTCGCCCTCGGCGATCGCCGTCTGTATCTGTCCGGTCTGCGCGGGGTCCATTATGAAGTCTCGAATTCTGCCGGTCGTCACCATCACTTCGCAGGCCGCCGCGCGCCCTTCTCCGTCCTTCGTGCGGATGAGACGCTGACCGACGATTCCCCGGAGCGTCCCGGCGAGCATGGTCCTTACCTGCCCACGCTCGTGTGGCGGGAAGAGATCTATGACGCGGTTGATGGTCTCCGTGGCATCTAGCGTATGTAGCGTGGATAAGACCAGATGCCCGGTCTCGGCCGCCGAAAGGGCTATCTGCGCGGTCTCGGAGTCGCGGATCTCACCGATCAGGATCACATCCGGGTCCTGCCGCAAGACCCGCCTCAGCGCCCGCGAGAATGAAGCGGTGTCCATCCCGACTTCCCGCTGATTTATGAGGCTCTTGTCATCGCGATGGAGGAACTCTATCGGGTCTTCGATGGTGACTATGTGCTTTGCTTCAGTGCGGTTCACGAGGTTGAGCATGGAAGCGAGCGTCGTAGATTTCCCGCTCCCCGTTGTCCCGGTCACGAGAATTATGCCCCGTTCCTCGAAGGCCAGCTTGCGGATGGTGTCTGGCAGGTTGAGATCCTCGAATGCCGGAATCCCGAACGGAATAAAACGCATCACGATTGAAATGGAGCCCCTCTGCCGGAAAGCATTGACCCTGAACCTCCCGACCGATGGTACCGCGTAAGAGAAGTCGGCCTCTCTCTCCTCCTCGAACTCCGGCAACACCTTCTCCGGGATGATCTCATGCAGCATCTCCTCGGTGTCCTCAGGACGCAACTTCTCGTAGCCTTCCAACGGCCCGAGCTTACCGTTGACCCGCACCGACGGCGGAGCCCCTACCTTTATGTGCAGGTCGCTGCTCTTCACACCGACCATTCCTTCTACCAAATCGTCGATTCTCTTAGCCTGAATCATCTACACTTCCTATAAATTCTCGGCACGCACCAACTTCCCGTTTATCGTCCCATCTTGCCAGGTGCTTTAGCCGCTTCGAGCCCTACGAGAGAAACCCGGCGCAACCTTCATCCTCATATAAAGCGAACTTGAACCTTGAATTCACTAAACCTAAACTGCAGGTATATACAAAAGGATATGCTGCTTGAACTTTTGGTTTAGAGGGACGACATTTTGTATGTAGATTGCTCCTAGGGTCTCTATGTAGTGGTTCTGTAGGGATGGGGTGGAATAGTTGGCTTAGAATGGGAGATGAGAGGGTTGCGGCCTGTTGGCGAAGGTGCTAATTTTTTCGTGGGCAGGTCCCATTTGCCGGGCTGGAGCTTGGTTGAAGTTCTGGTTTAAGCACGGGAGTGGCCGGGGGTTTCATCCGCCGGGAGGGGGAAGATGTTACCTGGGAACTGGTTTCTTCCGGGGGCTGTCCCTCCTGGAGGCGTCACGACGGGCGTTTGTCGTAGGCGTCTCCGGGAGTTTCCCTCGATTCAGTCGGAGAAGATGGGGCCTGCGGTACCGGCATAGGCGGTTAGCCAGTTGAGATCTTCGCTGGTGAAGGGTTCGGTCGAGTTTCTGGTTGCGTAGACTACTCCGGACGCGCGTCCGTCGCGGCCTGGGACCGGGACGGCCAGGGAGTTTATCCAACGGGTGTTGGTTCGGGCCTGGGGGAGTCGGCGGGGGCCGGTTACGGTGAGGGTTGGGGTGAGGGTTTTAGCGGCGAGGTCTACTATGGCCCGGTCGGTGGCGTTCAGGTTGGAGGAGTCTGGATGCGAGAGTTGGGTCAGGTTTGGGAAGGAGATCAGGCCGGCGCGATCCGCTCTTAGTTCTTGACGGATCTCCTCTGCTATCTGTTTTGGCGGCGCTTTTGGATCCAGGCTCTTCGGGGAGGTTGGACGGAAGATCAAACGAGATGAGAGGATGAAGTTAACGCTCGTCCCGGCTACTATGCCGAGGAAGTTGAAGATCACGTAGTACGGAAAAGCCGCCGAGACGTACTTCAGGAGCGGATAGTAGACGGCGAAGTTCGCCCCGATGCCGACTATCGCCACCGGGTACGCGAGGGCGCCCCGGAGGAGAAAGTGGATCCTGCTGGAGTTCCTCACGTCGCGCCAGGTGAAGGCGTTGTTCAAGAGGAAGTTGCTCAAAATGCTCAGGCCGACGGCGAACATCCAGGCGATCACCTTGTGCGCGTGGAAATACTCCGCCAGCAGCACCAGCGACACAATGTTGACCAGCACCCCGGAGGCCCCGACGAGCGCGAACTTCCAGAAACGTCCCGCCGCCGGCACGTACCAGAACAGGCTCAGGAGATGCGCCAGGTACTCGAAGCCTTGCCTCATGCTGGCCTTCGAGACGCCGGCGTTGCGCGCCTGGAAACTGAAGGGGATCTCGATCACCTTTAGCTCCGGGGCGCAGACCAGTATCTCCAGCAGCATCTTGAACCCCGTGGGCCTGAATTGTATGCCGGAGATGGCCTCGTTTCGGACCAGGAAGAAGCCCGTCATCGGGTCGCTCGTCTTCCTGGCTTCCTTGAAGACGATCTGGGAGAGGTACTTGCTACCCACGGAGACCGCGCGGCGAACCGGTCCGGAGAGCCCCGTGTAGCTGCCGCCCGGCGTGTAGCGGCTCGCGACCACGACATCCGCCCCCGACTCGCGGGCGATTTCCAACATTTCGCGCACCTTCTCCGGCGGATGCTGAAGGTCCGCGTCCATCACGCACGTATAGAGACTTTCCCCCGAGACGGCCTCCATACCGGTCGTCACGGCGGTCGAGAGCCCACCGCTACGCTCCGCCTCGGAACGGTGGATCAGGGTTATACGCTTGTCTTCTTCGCCGAGACGACGGATCACCTCCGGCGTCTCGTCCGTCGAGTCGTCTACGAAGACCAGCCTATGGTCGACACCCGAGAGGCTCTGCCGAACCTCGCGCACCAGCCGGGGAACGTTGTCCACTTCGTTGCGGGTCGGTATCACCACCGTCAGGAAAGCCTTACCCGCGACCTTCGCACTATCCATCGTCTGGTTCTCTGCTTTCATAACGGTTCTAGGCTAGCATATCAGCCGGAAAGTCCCCAATATCCGGCCGGACTCACGGGTAGACTGATCCAGCAAGACCACTCCCACGGAGGTCGATATGAATAACACTGAAAACAACGAAAATTCGGAACGGGCTCACGTCCTGGTTTCGGGCGCCGTGCAAGGAGTCTTTTTTAGAGACTCGACGCGAGAGAGGGCCGGGCAACTCGGTCTCGCGGGATGGGTCACGAACCTGCCCGACGGAAGGGTGGAAGCTGTCTTCGAAGGCCCCTCTGAGCAAGTACGCGAGATGGTGCAGTGGTGCGAAGAAGGCCCGCAACGGGCCGATGTAGATAGCGTAGACGTAGACTTCGAGGAGGTCCACGGCGACCTCGGCAACTTTGAGGTCCGTTGAACGATATCCCCCAAGACCTGATGCGCCTGCTGGAGAATAACGGTGTAGAAACAACCGGTCACCGCGAAATAAACTACGGAACGCAATACCACCTCTCTCGCGGCCCGGAGAAGAGTAACCTGAACGTGTACCATACGGGTAAGGTTTCCGTAGACGGCAAGTCTTCCAGCCTGAAGGATCTCCTCGAAAACTGGCGGATCTCCCGGAAAGGCGCCGGCGGAAGACCCAAAACCGTGAATGGAGGGACGAGACCCACCATAGACCCGACGCTCCGACTAGGTATCGACGAGGCTGGAAAAGGCGATTATTTCGGGCCGCTGGTGGTTGCCGGGGTGCGAATCTCGGGTGGCGGTGTGGCCCGAAAGTTGCGGGAGATCGGGGTTAGAGACTCGAAAGACCTCTCCGACGCCCAGGCCACGCGGCTCGCGATTCTTATCCTCGACTGCGTAGGCCCCGATAACGTCTACGTGGTGGCGCCTTCTCTCAGAGAGTACGAAGCCCGCCGCAATAAGGCCGGGAACATAAACCGGTTGCTCGGGGAGATCGATGTGGAGATAATGGCTAAACTTGAAGGCGAGGTTGTGGTCGTGGACGAGTTCGCGAAGGCCGCCCGGTCTTATATAGAGCCGCACGTCCCGACCGGAGTGCGGTTGGAGGTCCGGGTGCGGGCGGAGGACGATGCGGCGGTGGCGGCCGCTTCGATCCTGGCGCGGGCGCGTTACCTGGAAGAACTCGGGAAGCTCTCGGAGATGGCCGGGTCCACGTTGCCGAAAGGTTCCACACACGTACTCGAAGCGGGCCGTAGGGTCTTCCGGGAGCGCGGGGAAGAAGGGCTCTCGGAGGTTGCAAAGACACATTTCAGCATTACAGAGAAGATAACCGGCGCGTCTAGTGGCGGCAGCCGGAGAAAGAGAGGAATCTCATGATAGACCTTCGTAGCGATACCGTGACCCGGCCGACCGAGGATATGCGCCGGGCGATGGCCGAAGCGCCCGTCGGGGACGACGTTTTCGGCGAGGACCCGACTATAAACCGCCTGGAGGAGTACGTGGCGGAGTTGCTCGGCAAGGAGGCGGCAATCTACGCTCCATCCGGGACGATGACCAACCAGATCGGGCTGTTCGTCAACACTACCCGCGGCGACGAGGTAATCCTGCACGAAGACGCCCACATCTACAATTACGAAGCCGGTGCGCCCGCCCTCCTCTCCGGCGTGATGGTGCGGTTGCTGCCGGGAGAGAACGGCGTCATCTCCTCGGAGACCTTGCGCGCTTCGATCCGTCCCGAGAACGTCCACTTCCCGCGCCCGAAACTCCTGTGCCTGGAGAATACCCACAACTCAGCGGGCGGCAAAGTCTTCCCGCTTGAGGATTTCGCCGCCGTCGCCGGTGAAGCGCGGGACCTGGGGATGAAGGTACACCTGGACGGTGCGAGGCTCTTCAACGCGCAAGCTGCCACGGGGAACTCAGCCCGCGAGTGGGCCGCCCACGCCGATACCGTCTCCGTCTGCTCCTCCAAGGGTCTCGGGGCGCCGGTCGGTTCTCTCCTGGCCGGCGACGAGGAAACCATAAGAGAAGCCCGCCGGGCTCGCAAAGCCTTCGGCGGCGGGATGCGCCAGGCCGGTGTGATCGCCGCCGCCTCCCTCTACGCTTTCGAGCACAATGCTCAGAGGCTGACCGAAGACCACGAGCGAGCCCGCAAGCTGGCCGCTGGACTGACCGAAGCCGGATTCACAGTTGAGCCGCCCGAGACGAACATCGTGCTCGTCGAAGTTGGTGAGGCGGAAGATTTCCTCCGCGCTCTCGCCCGAGAAGGCGTCCTTGCCACCCCGCGTGGCGACTCCACGGTCCGGCTCTGCACGCACCTCGACGTAAGCGACAGGGATATAGAAGCAGCCATAGAAGCCGCTTCCAGGCTCAGGACCAAAGTTTCCTGAAGTTGGAGACAAACGTGCAGAGAGTGGCGGCCGAAGACCTTGCCGCGCCCTTGCAACTCTTGGAGGAGTCTCTGAGAGCTGGACTTCCTGTTTCTCGGGAGTTCACCGAACAACTCTGCGAGGAGTTACGAAAAGGGGAGACCGAACTGCTCGCCGTCTACTCTGGGGAGAACGTGGTCGGGGTCTTAATGCTCTCTTACCGGTTAAACGTTGCCGCCGGCGGAAGCTTCGCGAGCATTGAGGAACTGCACGTCAGCCCTAACTACCAGAGCCAAGGCATCGGCAGTGCGTTGCTCGATGCGGCCGGAGAACGCTGTCGCGCAAACGGCGTGTCGTACATTGAAGTTCAAGCTGAAGGTGATACTTCGGGTTTCTACGTGGCGCTCGGCTATGAGAGGGAAGAGACCGAGGTTTTGTCGCGCTCGTATCCTCTGTAGCTCACTGGGAAGAGCTTAGAACTCCAGGACTTCGTAGACGGAGACTTCTCTGAAGCCGAGTTCCCGGTAGAACTTGCGGCCTCTTTCGTTGGCTGCGGCGACCTGGAGAGAGACGCCGTTCGCGCCTTTCTGTTTCGCCCAGGCTCTCACTTGTTCCATGAGGGTGCCGCCGACGCCCAGGCTCCGGCAGTCCGGGAGCACGAATACGTCTTCTATGGAGGCCCAGGTCTTTGGGCGGAAGGTGGGCGAGCCTTCGCGCAGTTCGCCCGAGATGAAGCCGACGGTCTGTCCGCCTGAGTCGGCGACGAAAAGAAAAGTCTGGGGACCGCTCGCGAGGTCGGAGAGAAAGCGGCGCATCATCCTCTCGGCGTCGGGGGCGGTTTTGTAGACTCCATCGTAGTCGGCGTGTTCGGCGGCGCTCTGCATCCAGAGTCGCGCCGTCTCGGCCGCGTCTTCCCGGCGCGCGGGGCGGATACTGAAGTCTCTCTTTTCCACGAGATGAATCCTAGCGGAAAAGGTACGGCGCGTGGCGTCGGCGGGAAGAGAGTTTGAGGTATGATCCATCCATCCCGAAGAGAGGAGTTTCGGTACGCAGAGTACGGCCAAAAGCGCAGCAGGTAGTGAAATCGTCGTCAAGACGCGCAGGTTCTGGGAGGTAGATGTCGCCCGCGGGGTAGCCCTGCTGATGATGGCCTTCTACCATACTCTGTATGACCTTCAGAGCTTCGGAGGGTATGCGATCGACGCGACCTCCGGGTTCTGGGCGCGTTTCGCTGATGCGACGGCTTTTTCGTTCCTATTTCTGGTGGGAGTATCGCTGGCTATAAGCCACTCACGAGAAGAGGAGCGTACGGACGGGAGCGGGTTCGGCAAATATTTCTGGCGGGGGCTCAAAGTTCTTGGTTACGGGATGATTCTTACCGTGGTGAGTTGGGCGCTCGGGATAGGTGTGATCTTCTTCGGCATCCTGCACCTGATCGGGGTTTCAATAATCCTCGCCTACCCATTCCTCCGCCTCAGGTTTTTGAACCTGGCCCTCGCAATCCCTGCTATAGCGCTCGGTATCTATATTCAACTCAACGACGTTTACGCGAGCGGGCCGTGGCTGTTGCCGCTCGGCATACTCCCGAACAGTCCCATCTTCATGCCGGACTACCGGCCCCTGCTTCCGTGGTTCGGTGTGATCCTCCTCGGAGTGTTCGTCGGGAACCTCGTCTACGGGAACCGGAACAGGAAACCTGCTCTCACCGGCGTCCCGAAACCAGCCGCGCCGCTCGCGTTTCTGGGGAGGAACTCACTCCTGTTCTACTTCGTCCATCAGCCCGTAATTATCGCGACGTTGATACTCTTCGGGATAATAAAACTCGGCTCCCTGTAAGCAGAATCCGGCCGCGGGCTTCACTAATTTGTCTGGAGAAGTTAAAGTATGGTTGTTGGTAGCCTGGATGCCCAGAGACGGAAGGAGCGCTAAAGGAGAGACGGTTTAAGGACGATAACTACTCGAAAGCAAACTAGACGGGACCGTCGAGGCTTACGGAGTAGCAGAGGAATAACAACCACAAGCGCCAGAGCTCCCAACTTCGGGAGCTGACGAGGTAGACGTTCATCGAGTATTCGGCGGGTGCGTCTCGGCCTTAGGGCGGTCGTCAGGGCGGCGACAAAACTCGGCGGTGACGCCGGGGACAAAACGCCTCCCGTGTCCGGTAAGTTCCACCCCTCTCTGCCTTCTCTCGGCTCCTGTTCGGAATTTATGAGGGAGGGATGCGCATTGTGCGGCATCGTGGGTTACGTTGGAAAAGAGCGTTGCGTCGAGGTCTTGATGGAGGGCCTACGGCACCTGGAATACAGGGGCTATGACTCGGCGGGTCTGGCTCTTCAAGGTCCGGACGGCATCGAACCACTAAAGCGGGTTGGTCCCCTGAAGAGTCTGGCCGGAGCCATCGGCCGGCGGGACGCAGACTTTTTCCGGGTGAGAGCCGGCGTCGGGCACACCCGCTGGGCTACACACGGGCGTCCGAGCGAGGAGAACGCCCATCCGCACCTCGGGGGAGCAGGGAGCGTAGCCGTCGTCCACAACGGCATCATCGAGAACCACGCGGAGATCCGCGAAGAGCTTGAGAGAGACGGATACGCTTTCGTTTCCGAGACGGACACTGAGGTAATGGCCCACTTGCTTGCCCGCGAGGTGGAGGCCGGGGAGACGCTCCGGGACGCACTCGCCGGGACGCTCCAAAGGCTCGAAGGCTCGTTCGCGGTCGCGGCCATAAGCGCCGCCGAGCCGGAGACCATCGTCGCCGCCCGCAACCAGAGCCCGCTGGTTATAGGGCTCGGAGAAGAGGAGAACTACCTGGCGAGCGCGATACAGGCTCTGGTGGGGGAGACGCGGGAGTTCCTGGTCGTGGAGAACGGGGAGATCGCGGAGATCACCGCTTCCTCGGTGAGCCTCCATACCGCGAGGGGCGAGGTTGTCGAGCGGGAGCCGTTGGTGGTGGACTGGGACCCGGAGGCTGCGGAACTGGGGATGTTCGAGGACTTCATGCTAAAGGAGATCCACGAACAGCCGGAAGCACTCCGGGCTACTATCTCCGGACGTCTCGATCCGGACGGCTCGGTAAACCTCCCCGAACTCGCGCTCGACCTGTCCGACGTGGACCGGGTGGTAATAGTCGCCTGCGGCACTGCCTACCACGCGGGGCTTCTGTGCAAATACGCCATCGAGCGGCTGGCCCGCGTCCCGGTCGAGGTGGCCGTGGCGAGCGAGTACCGTTACGCGGATCCCATCGGGGACGACAAGACTCTACTCGTAGCCATATCCCAGAGCGGCGAAACGACCGACACTCTAGCCGCTATCGAGACCGGGCGCGTGGCGGGCTGTAAAGTTGTCGCCGTTACGAATACTCGCGGCTCGCTCATAACCCGCGAGGCGGACGCGGTCTTGTTGACGAAGACCGGGCCGGAGATAGCGGTCGCTTCGACCAAGACCTTTCTCGCGCAGGTGCTCGTACTGGACCTGCTCGCGCTGGAACTCGCGCGGGCGAAAGGAGCGACGCCGGAAGAAGAGTTGCTGGAGATCGGCCACGACCTACGTCTCGCACCCGAGAAGATCCTGGAGACTCTGGAGATGCTCGGAGACCGGGTAGAGGAAGCGGTCTGGCTCTTCGAGGATGCAAGATGCTCGCTCTTTCTCGGTCGTGGGCCGGCTTATCCGGCGGCGCTCGAAGGCGCATTGAAGCTCAAGGAGATCTCCTACATCCCATCCGAGGGCTATCCGGCCGGAGAGATGAAACACGGCCCCATAGCCCTCGTGGACGAGTTCTGCCCGGTCGTCGCCGTGCTCGGTGAGGGAACCCTGCGCGAGAAAACGCTCTCCAACGTGCAGGAAACCGTCGCTCGAGGCGCGAACGTCATAGCGGTCGCCCACGAAGACGACGCAGCGGCGCGTAAGATCTCCCGTGCCCTCCTGCCGGTGCCAAAAGCACCGGAAATACTCGCCCCGCTCGTCGCGACCGTACCGCTCCAACTGCTTTCGTACCATGTCGCAAGGTCACGCGGACTCGATGTGGATAAACCTCGCAACCTGGCAAAAAGCGTAACAGTGGAATGAAAATCGGCAGAGGCTCGGTGTATCCGTTGGGGAGCAGAGAAGTTCTCTAGTCGGTAGTTTGGAGGCAGCCATGATCGAACGGAGAACGCTCCCGGCGTTGAGCCCGCCGCCTGGCTACTCTCACGCCGTGGTCTCCTCGGGAGGGCGTTTGGTCACCACCGCAGGCGCGGTCCCGCTCGACGCCGCAGGCAGAATGGTGGGTCCGGGAGACCGTCGCGCCCAGATGAAGCAGACGCTCGACAACCTGATGCTCGCCCTTGAGGCGGTAGGCGCCGGGCCGGACGACGTTGTGAAGACGACCGTTTATGTGGTCGCGAACGACCGGGCGGACCTTGCCGCCGTTTGGGAGGTGGTCCAGGATTCCGGCGTAGCCGGCGCAGCAAGCACGCTTCTGGGAGTCTCCTTGCTCGAGTACGAGGGGCAGCTCGTGGAGATAGAGGCTATCGCTGTTTTGGAGTAGAGGATGGGGTTTGTCTCAGCGGAATTTTTCTCGCGGCGTTGATCTCTTTCGTCCGGGCGGGAGTATAATAGACAAGGAAAAGACCGGGAAGCGGAGCGCACGCCGGGTGAAAGAGGAGGTTTCTGGCAGATGCCGTTTGTAAACGCTTTAGAGCCGATGCACTTGATCGTCATATTGGTGATAGCCGTCCTGATCCTGGGTCCCAAGCGGTTGCCGGGGATGGCGAAGAGCATGGGTCAGGGTATTCGGGAGTTCAGGAACGTACTCTCAAACGACGAACCCGAGAAGAAAGACTCCGGCAAGCGTGCCGCTGTCGTGGGTGAGAAGAAAGAGTAGAGTTCGAAGCTCGAAAACTCATATCTCTTGACTGGGAGTTGCTCTTCGAGCGGCTCCCAGTTTCTTGCGTGGAGGGAGTTCGTTGAGGTCGGCTGGCTTCTTCCAGCTCTTCTAGCGGATCACTCGCAGCGCTTCGGGTTCTATCCGGAAGGACATCGGGAGCCGGCCCCAGACTTCGCCGTCGAGTTGTACCGGCACGTCGCCTCCAGGGGCGTAAGCGCGCAGCTCGTTCGCCGAGAACGAGTGCATTGATTTGCTCAAGGGGTCTCTGGCGAGGTAGCGGGCCATGATATCCGGCCGCAGCAGCATGCTGACCCGCTCTATGAGAACGGTCTCAAGCACCCCGCTCGTGAGCGAATCGCGCCTGCGGGTGACCCGGAAATCGCCGCCGTAATACTGTCCGTTGGCTATGATGGCGGACTGGGTGTTGTGAGTCTCGCCGTCGTGGGTGATGTGAACCGCCGGCATCTCTTCATCGAAGTAGACTTTGAAAGCTATCAGCGGAAAGGCGAGTACCCGGAGGTACCTTTTGAGGCGGGGAGTTACGGTCCTGACGACAGTCGCGTCGAAGCCGATCCCGGCCATGCAGGAGAAGCGGCGCTCCACGCCTTCCCGGTCCGTCGCGAGACCGAGGTCTATGCGGGAGCGGTTGTCTGCCAGGATGCGCTGGCAGGCTTGCTCGGGGTTGCGCGGCAACCCTAACTCTCGGGCAAGGACGTTCGCCGTGCCGAGTGGGAGGATGCCCAGAGTAGCATCTCTCTCTAGGCCGTTTATGACCTCGTTGACAGTGCCGTCGCCCCCGGCGGCGACTACGAGACACGTGCCGGCGCGGGTGGCGAGTTCCGTGGCGTGTTGGGGATACTCGGTCGGCCAGACCTCCACCTCCGCGCCCTGGCTGCCCAGGATCTTCGCGTAGCGTTCGAGGTGGTCCCCACTCTTCGCCCGTCCAGAATTGGGGTTGCCGATGATTACCGTTTTCATGGACATATCATAAGCCCTTTTGCGGGCGGCGTATCTACCGTAAGATAGAGGTCATGGATGAAAAGAGAAAATTCTTCGTGCCGGAGGTTGGGGTAGACGTCGTGGATGTCGAGAGGATGCAGTTCGCCCTCGAACGCACGCCGCGTATCCGGCAGAGGCTTTTTACGGAGGCGGAGATCGCCTACTGCGAGAAGTTCCGCTTCGCCGAGCGTCACTACGCCGGACGTTGGGCGGCCAAAGAAGCCGTAACGAAGGCGCTCGGGTGCGGCCTGATCCAATGGAACGGCGTCGAGGTGATAAGGCGTCCCCGCGAGGCTCCCTCCGTCCGGATCTTCGGCAAGATAGAGAAGTTCGCCGATACGGTCGGCGTCCGGCAGGAGGACCTCTCCATCTCCATCACCCACTCCGAACTCTCCGCCGTCGCCGTCTGCATCGTGCGCCGCCGCGAGAACGAAGGATGAAACTCTACACCGCATACGAGATGTCCCGAACCGACCGGGGCTCCCAAGACCTCGGCATCCCCGGCGGCGTACTCATGGAGCGGGCAGGCGTCGCGATAGCCGAAGAGATACTGGAACGCTACTCCCCGAACCGCGCGCTAGTCGTTTGCGGCGGCGGCAATAACGGCGGCGACGGTTTTGTCATCGCCCGCGAGCTTCACCGGCGCGGCGTCGAGGTTTCCGTAATAGCCACCAAAGACGAGTATTCCGGCGACCCGGCGACCAATCTGGAGGCTGTTTGGAACCTCGGGATAGAAGTCTACGGCGCCGAAATGCTCGACGAGTTGCTCAACGAGATGGACCTCGTCGTGGACGCGCTGCTCGGGACCGGTTTTTCGGGGGAGGTGCGGGAGAAGGAGGCCGCCCTGATCCATCGGATAAGCAGCGTACCATTCCCGGTCGTTGCCGTAGACGTACCCTCCGGCGTGGACGGCTCCACGGGACAGGTCCAGGGAGACGCGATATATGCGGACCTGACCGTCTGCGCGCACGCGGCGAAGGTCGGCTGCGTCGTCTCTCCGGGCCGGGAGCACGCCGGGGAAGCGGCCGTCGTGGACATCGGCATCCCGCCAGAGGCTGACGTGGAGCCTTCGCTTTCGTGGACGGACGCTGGTTCCTTGCGCGGCATCATCCCTCGCACGGTCGAGCCCGCGCATAAATACTCCGCCGGAGCCTTGCTCGTCGTCGCGGGTTCTCGCAGCATGACCGGAGCCGCCGTCATGTCCGTCGGCGGGGCGCAGCGAACCGGGTGCGGCATAGTCTTCCTCACCACCCCGGAGAGCGCGGCTGCGGCGGTAGATCTCAAGTTAACCGAAGCCCTGGTTTCCGGGGCTCCCGAAGATGATGACGGCTACCTGGGCGAAGAGGCGCTCGACACTATATTGGAGCGAGCGGAGCGGGCGTCGGCGCTCGTCGTTGGGCCGGCCATCGGCTCCGGAGATGAGAGTCGCAGGTTGGTCGAAGGCATCCTCGCCGGTACTAACCTCCCGATTCTCCTCGACGCCGACGCTCTCACGAGCCTCGCTGGTTCGGATGCGCTCGCAAAAAGAAGCGCCTCTACAGTCATCACACCCCACACCGGAGAACTCGGACACCTGCTAGGCTCGGGCGCGAAAGAAGTCTCGGCCAACCGCCTGTACTCAGCCAGAAAAGCGGCTGACGAGTACGGCTGCTGCGTCCTACTCAAAGGCTCGGACACGCTGGTCGTCCACGGCGATAGGACGGCGGTCAACTCGACCGGGGGCGTCGCGCTCGCCACCGCCGGGACCGGAGACATACTCTCCGGCGTCATAGGTGCGCTACTATCGCGTGGGATGGACCCTTACGAAGCCGCCCGCGCCGGAGCCTGGATACACGGCCGGGCTTCGGCGCTTTGGCTAGAAGAGACGGGCTGGCCGGCCGAGAGCCTGACCGCCACCGACCTGCTGCCACACCTGCCGCGCGCTATCGGGGAACTTCTCTAGGTCTCACGCTTCTCAGTCACCGGCTTTGACAAGCGACATCCCGTACGCAGGTCTCCCTACGAGTTGCGAGACCTCACCAACAGCAGCCCCGTGAGACCCAGAGCGACGAGCATTGTTGCCACAACCACAGGCAACAATGATTGGCCTGCGGTATCCGGCAACCTTTGCTCCTTATTGACTTTGGCGATTGGCTTGGAAGGTGGAAAGCCGTTGGCTGTACATATTGCGACTTCTTTCCGAAGCTCTTCCTGCCACTGTTTTTCTATCTTGGCTCGTTCTGCTGGTGGAGTGTCTAAAGACGGCTGCTGTGAAATCAATCAGATCAAAAGGTCGGCGAAGCCACGCAGCGGGCGACCGAGCCGCTCGTTCAGTATCTGTCCCACGGTGTATGCGGCAACCTTGGCGGCTAGTCGGGTCAGCAGTCCACTCAAGCTCTTCGCCCTGTGGCGCTCCAGCCCGAAATAGTCCTTGAGCTGCCAGATCACGCCTTCAATGAGTTGACGCTTACCCGCTGCCCATCGGCAGGCTTGTTCGGACCGATGGCAAGCGTCAACACCTCACTATGTAAGAGCGACGGTGGACGGCCTGGCTTGCGTGGGGCCGGTTGGTACTTCTCGTCCCACCAATCGTCCACGAGCACGAACAGGGACACGAACAGGGACACGAGCAGGGATCCGAGGTCCACGCGCCACCGCCTTTCGCCGGCTTTCTTGTTGCGAGTCTGGTGGTGGCAGCGTTGAAACCTAGCGGAGAGGCTGCGAACCGAACCACGCGGAGCGCGAACAGAACATCCTGCTACCGAGCCTCTGCTAACCCGGCAATGTAGCTCGCAAGCTTCTCCGGTTGGTCCTCCGGGACGAATGCGCGCGAACCTTCCACGAACTCCAGACGGGCGTTCGGGAAGTCCTGTTGTAGGCGTTTAGCAAGCCGGGAGAGGAAAAAGATGTCATCCTTGCCCCACACGAGCAGCACCGGGCGCTCAAAGGCAGGAAAGCTCCTTGCCGCCTCCAGCGTATACCGGTTGGAGATCGAAGCCATGAACCGTGTCGCGTCACTCCGTACCCCGGCGTCCCGCAGAAACGACGAGAAGTAGGCATCCAGCGTCGCCTCGTCCATGCGGCGCTTGGTGAGAGTCCAGAGGAGCAGGCGCTGCGCGGAGCGGTACTTTAGAGCCCACGCAAGCAGGTCGGTGAACCTCTCTCCGAAGATTCGAGGACCGTAGTGAAAGGGACTTATGATCATTGGCAAGAAAGCTTCGTAGGCGTCGCAGTTGGTTAGCACCAAGCGCCCGATGCGCTCGGGATGCTGGGCAACGACGATCTGGCAGATGGCCCCGCCAGTGTCATTTCCCACTAACGTTACGTCCCGAAGATCCAGAGCCTCCATAAAGTCCGCAACTATCTGGGCTATCCCCTTTGGGCTAAGATCCGTCCCAGCTTCTATAGGAACGGCGTGGCCGCCGAGCGGGAGATCTGGCGCCACACACCGGAACCGCCCTGACAGACTCGAAACTACGTCCCTCCAGAGCGTCCTGTTTGCCAAGAGGCCATGAACGAAGAGAAGTGTCGGACCACTCCCCTCGTCGTGATAGCGGATCACCCCCTGCTGAAGCCGAACCTCCGTGTGAAACTCCATGACCCCACTCGGGATCTCGGTGTCTTTGGACTCCATCATGCCACTCTCCTTTCTCTAGCCTACTGCCTGCATTGCCAATGTGAGTCCACCATACTCCTTTATTGACATTGTGTAAATAGACGCAGCGTCAATAAAGTTGGTAGATTATTCTTGACAGGTGAAGACTCGAGATAAAGGAGGTCCACGGAGTTTGGGAGATGAGAGGGCTCCTCGGAGGCGGCGCAGCCCGGAAGAAGCCGAGCGTGAGATCCTGTACGCTGCCGAAACATTCCTTCAGGATCGACCTTTCCGGGAACTTACCGTGGAGGAGGTGATGGCTCGCACCGGGCTCTCGCGGCCCGCTTTCTACGCTTACTTCCGCGACCGCTACGGGTTGGTCAGACGCATGCTGGAGCACGTGGGCTCTGAGCTTTTCGAGATAGACCGCGGCTGGCTGGAAGGTGTAGGCGAGAACTCACGCCTGGGGGTGCGGGCAACTCTGGAAGGGGTTGCGGCATTTTTCGCCCGTCGCGGACCACTGCTCCGGGCGGTAGCCGACGCTGCGTGCGGGGACCGGGAGATCGAGCGTCTCTACCGATTCGGGCTCATCGAGCGCTTCGCGGAAGCTGTTACGGAGAGGATAAGGAAGGGTCAAGCGGAAGGGGAGATGAGTCCGGCACTAGAGGCGGAAGCCGTAGGTCTGGCTCTTGTATTGATGACCGAGCGCTACCTGCTCGATACCGTCTCGCGCGACCCGGAGATAGACTTTGAACCTGTAGTTGAGGCACTAACTACCATCTGGGAGAGGACCCTCTACGAATCCGATTGACACATTCATGTCTACTGGCTCGGAGAGGACGTCGAATTTCACGCCAGCGGTCTTAGGAAGGGATGGATCGCCACCTAAACTGTTAACATCACGACACGGTAGGGAGACATCGCCGCCGAGCACCAGCATACCGTCTTTTGTTACTAGATACTTAGGAATCGGAGTCGTGTTGCCCCCGAGTGTAGTACCGAAAGACGCGAGAGTTTCGAGAGTCGAGGGTGCGAACGCCGATAACAGGGAGGATCCACCGGTATCGGGCAATCTCTGGTTCGTCTTTATCTTGGTAGTCTGTCCGGCGGGTGGGAAGCTGGCTTCCTTGCAAATTTTGGCGCGTTCTTGAATCATTCGCTCGAATGATCTCTGTTCTGCTGCAGTACCAGGGTTGGGGCCGGGATCCGCGGATGAGACAACATCATGACATGGGATCAGAACGTTACCGCCGATCACGAGCATACCGTCTTTGGTTACTTAATACTCTGGGATCTTTGGCGGATTGCCGCCCACTGTAGTACCAAAAGACGCGAGAGCCGCAGGAGCGAAAGTCAGGGTACCCAGCATGGATAACGCTGCCAGCAGAAGTATTTTCCTCATGACGCCTCCTCCGGTCCGTTGGGTTCTCAGGGGAGTGACCGCCACTTTTCTCCCTGGATGTATCTATGGTAGCAAGTTTTTAGATCACGGGTCAAGCTCCGCGTGTAGCTCGACTTCGTGTTCGGAGCGCCGGTTCACCACGGCCGGAGTGACTGATGCTTTTTCCTTTCGGGGTGCGGTGACTTGTGAGGTCAGGTTTTTGGTGGGGCTGGTTTGTGAGATTTACGGTAGTATCGGGGTTCGTGGATTTCTGACGAGTGTAAGAGTGTTTGGGAGTTAGATTTGGAGCAGCAGGATATCAGGGGGCTTGAGGTCAGGGACGTGATGGAGGGTGATTGGCCCACGCTCGGGGAAGAGGATACGGTGGAGGCGGCGATCAGGCTTTTCGCCGAGGGCCGTGTCTCCGGGGCTCCGGTGGTAATGGATGGGAAACTTCAGGGGATCATCACCGAGGGCGACCTCATCTTCCGGGAGGCGGATGTTAAAGCGCCGGGCTTTCTGGACATCCTGGGCGGCATCATACCGCTCGGTAGCTGGGAGGAGTACCGGGAGGAGGCTTTGAAGAGTGCTGGCGTCACGGTCGGGGAAGTGATGACGAAAGCGGTAATCACGGTCTCACCGGACACTCATCTCTCCGAGGCGGCGACCATCATGGCCGAGCAGGGCGTGAAGATACTCCCGGTAGTCGAGGACGAGAGGCTGCGCGGCGTCATCAGCCGCATGGATATCCTGACCCTCCAAGTGCTGGACCCTCAGCAGTAAACTCGCCGGTGGCCCGGAGCACCCAAGAAGAGGTTGAAGCTGTTGTGACCAACCCCGTCCCGAGCCGCACCTGGGCGGAGATAGACCTCTCCGCCGTCCGGCACAACGTCCGTTCGTTGAAGCGGCGGGCATCGGGGGCGCGGTTGATGGCCGTCGTCAAGGCGGACGCTTACGGTCACGGGGCGCTCCCGGTCGCGAGGGCGGCGCTTGAAGCGGGGGCCGACTCTCTGGCCGTCGTGACCGTCGAGGAAGGCGCGGAGCTACGCCGGGGCGGCATACGAGAGCCTATCCTGGTCTTTACGGACCTGCTCCCGGACCGGCTGCCACAAGCCGCCGAACATCGCCTGATCGCGACGGCCCACTCGATCACGAGCGCGAGGCGTATCGCCGCCTATTCTGGCCCCGGCCTGGAGGCTCACTTGAAGGTGAACACTGGGATGAACCGCTGGGGCGTGGAGCCGGGAGAAGTGGGGGAGGCGCGCAAGATTCTGGGTAATAAGCTGACCGGCGTGTACACGCACTTCGCGACCGCCGACTCGAATGTAGGGGCTACGGAGGCCCAGATCCAAGCCTTCGACGAGGTCCTCGCCGCGCACGACTTCGGCGGCGCGCTGGTCCACGCGGCCAACTCCGCCGGGACGCTGTGGCATCCTGGGTCGCGCTACGACTGCGTGAGGCCGGGCGTGGCTCTCTATGGGTTGCATCCCTCGGGTGACTCGGGTGACCCGGCGGCGGAGGACTTGCGTCCGGCGATGAGCCTCAAGAGCTACGTGGCCGACGTGCGGAGGCTCGCGCCGGGAGATGGTGTTTCCTACGGCCTTACTTTTCGGGCGGAGGAAGAGATGTTCGCGGCGGTGGTGCCGG
>JBBPZK010000108.1:0-13305 GCA_038199155.1 Rubrobacterales bacterium
ACGAACCGTCGGTTGCTCATGGATTATTTCGTACATCTTGTGCTGGGTGTAGTCAGGCACATCGCCATCGTTGTGGCCGAACCTCCTGTATCCGACGAGGTCGATCATGAAGTCCTTGTGGAACTCTTCCCGGTAGGCGTAAGCTATCCTGACGACCGCCATGCACGCCTGAGGATCGTCCGCGTTGACGTGGACAACCGGGATCTCGAACCCTTTGGCGAGGTCGCTTGCGTAGGTCGTGGAACGCGCATCCTGCCGCTCGGTAGTGAAACCGAGCTGGTTGTTGGTGATGATGTGGATGGTGCCTCCGGTGGTGTAACCGGGCAGGCGGCTCAGGTTCAAAGTCTCGGCCGCCACCCCCTCGCCGGGGAAGGCCGTATCCCCGTGCAACAACACGGTAAAGGACTTCTCCACATCCAGGGCTGCCTGCCCCGGAACGTCCCGCTCCTCCTGGGAAGCGCGGGTCATGCCTTCGGCCACGGGGTTTACGTGCTCCAGGTGGCTCGGGTTCGGGGCCAGGTTTATGAAGACTTTCTGGTCCGCCTCTTCGTCGTCGAGGTGGAACCCCCGGACGCCGAGATGGTACTTCACGTCCCCGACCCAGGCGTCGCCGGAGCTATCGGCCGCCGATGTCGACTCACCCTTGTCCGGCTGCTGAAACTCGCTGAAGATTTTGGCGTAAGGCTTCTGGAGGACGTGGGCCAGGACGTTGAGCCGGCCGCGATGCGCCATCCCGAGGACGACCTCCGGCGTGCCGGCGTCGGCGGCGGCCCGGATGAGCGAGTTGAGCATCGGAACGACCATGTCATTCCCCTCGACCGAGAAACGCTTCTGCCCGAGGAAAGTCCTGTTCAGAAATTTCTCGAAGGTGTCGATCCGGGTGAGCCTCTTCAGGAGCTTCGTGGCGGTTTCCTCCGGCATGGTCCCGCCGAAGCGCTCGGACTCGACCGCCTGCCGCAGCCAGAACCGCTCGTCGGGGTCGTGGACGTGTCCGAAGTCGTAACCCGTCGTCTCACAGTAGAGCCGCCGCAACTCATCCACCATCTCTTTGGCATTGAAGGCACGTTCGGCGACCGGCCCTCCTACCAGTAGCGGCGGTAGGCTCTCCAGGTCTTCTTCGCTGATGCGATAGAAGCCGGGGTCTAGCGTCGGGTCTCCGGGCGGTTCGCTCCCGAGCGGGTCCAGATGGGCGGCCATGTGTCCAAAGTCCCGCAAGTGACGGACGAACTTCGTCGCCCCGACGACCTTCTCGACGTCCACCGAATCGCCTGCCGGAGTGTCTGCTCGGGTGGGCGCGTGGCCGTTGGAGCCGGCCGGTCCTGTTTGAGGCGGGCTCCAGTTCTCGAAAAACTCGCGTTCGCGTTCGTCTACAGAGTCCGGGTCTTCCCTGTACTTTTCGTAGAGCTCCAGGACGTAGCCCAGGTTCGGGCCATAAAATTGGCTCCCAGTCTTATTCTCCAAAGTGGATCACACCCTCACGTGTAGAAGGCCCCGTGGAGCGGCTCGCGAAGAGGAACCGGACAGCCGCCGGAGCAGTCCGTCTCCCGAACCTTCGGGTATGGCCTTCTTTGTATAGAAAATCAAGCACTTCAATCTTCTTAATAATAGCGCATACATCGCCAATGATCCTACCCGCTGAGAAAGGGTCCTGAACCTACTCGCTCAACTGCAAAAGGGCGATCCGCAACTCCTCGGCCATCCCGCTGTGACCGTACTTCTCGGCGTGAGCAATGCCCCGGTCGTAAGCCTGGCGGGCCTCATCTTCCCGCCCGAGCCCCGTGAGCGCTTCACCGAGCCGCGCGTAGGCGTTTCCCTCGTCTTCGTGAGACCCGACGTAGCGCTCCAGTACTCTGACCTCGTCCTCGTGACGGCCCGCCTTTTGGTACTCGTTCGCCAAAGCTAAAAGCCCGGTCGGATTGTCCGGATTATCCGCCAGCATCCGCTCAAAGTAATCTATCCGATTCTCCGCGTTCTCCATCGAAAAGCCTCCTGTTAAGTTAGACGCCTGTAGCGCCCATAAGCTAGTATAGGACACCATGAACCAGGATCCCGAAAGAGACAAGGACCAGACGGAACACTTCGATACCAGAGCCGTCCACTCGGGCGAGCGCCGGATTGGCAACGTAGATGGACAGTCGAACGGGAACTATCATCCGACTTCGACGCCGATCTACGCCTCGACGACTTTCTGGCACCCGAATATCGAGACGACGGACCGGGTGCTCGGCGGTGAGGAGCCGGGCTACAGCTACAGCCGCTACGACAACCCGACGGTAGCCGCCTTCGAGGAGGCGATGGCAACACTAGAGGACCCTGCGGGCGAGTCTCGGGCGTTCGCGTTCGCCTCCGGGATGGCCGCCCTGCACGCGGCCTTCGCAGCCACGGAGCTCACGCCGGGGGCGACGGTGCTCGCGGCGGAGCAACTCTACGGCTCCACGGCGGCCCTGCTGGTGCAAGTCTTCGGGGCGGCCGGGGTCGAGACGAGGTTCGTGGACATATACGACCTCGACGCGGTGGAGAAGAAGCTGGCGGAGTTTTCGCCTCGGGCGCTCGCAATAGAGTCCATCTCGAACCCCCTGTTGCGGGTGGCGGACGTTCCGGGCATCGCCAGGCTCACCCGCGAGTCAGGAGCGGCGCTGGTCGTAGACAACACTTTCGGGAGTCCCTACCTGCAGCGTCCCCTGGAACTCGGAGCGGACATCGTGGTCCACAGCGCGACCAAGTACATCTCCGGTCACGGGGACGTTACGGCAGGCGTCGTGGCGTCCGGGGCACCCTACGACGCGGCGCTCGGCCAGCTCCGCAAGCTCGTCGGGGGAGTTCTCGGGACTTTCGAATCCTGGCTCGCCCTCCGGGGTCTCAAGACCCTGCACCTGCGCATGGAGCGCCAATGCGAAAACGCGTCGGAGGTCGCCACCTATCTCGCTGCCCATCCGAAGATAGTGAAAGTGAACTACCCAGGCCTCAAGGACCATCCCGACGGCGAGGTCGCGCGGCGCGTCCTCTCTTCACCCGGCGGCCTGGTCTCCTTCGAGCTTGCGACCGGAAAAGACCGTGAAGAGGCTCGCGAGGGTGCTTTCCGGTTCCTGAACGCCCTGAAGCTCTGCGTTCGCGCGCCGAGCCTCGGTGACATCTACACGCTGGCTATACATCCGGCGACCTCCTCGCACCGGGAATTCTCTCCCGCCCGGCGAGAGCGGCTCGGTGTGAGGGAGAATCTCGTCCGGCTCTCCGTCGGGATAGAGCACCCGGAGGATGTGATCCAAGACATAGAACAGGCGCTGGAGAAAATCTAAAAGCAACCGCCAACACCCCATTACATTCAGCGGAATAGTAAAATATTGTACTAATGGTGCAACACGGAGTCCATTCTCTCTTCATCACATTGCTCACGGCTGCGTCTTGGGGACCAGCGCTCGTCGGGCAGGCGTTGAGCTTTAGCGAGAGGTTTGGTTTCTCACCTTACTTGTTGCTCGTACCTCTGGTAGCGGCGGTGTATTCCGTGGTCAGGTTCACACTCGCGGGAGTCGAGACAAGCCGTTGGCCGGTCAGCACCGGCAAGGAATCAATGATCGGGGAAATAGGAGTGGTGAGGCGCCGGGTCTCCTCACACTCGGACGGTATGGTCTTCGTTCACGGTGAGCTGTGGAAAGCGTACCCGGAAGACCCGGAAGCCGGGCCGCTGGAGCGCGGCGAGGAGGTCGAGGTCGTCGGTTTCAGGGGCGCGGCCGTGGTCGTCCGGGCCGTGAGAGGTGGAAATTAGCGGGCCGACCTGAGATTATCCGGTGAGCCGAGGAAGTTACGCAGAGATCGAGAGGTTCGAGGCGATGCCGGAGACGCACTACTTTTCAGAGGACCAAGTCCACTACCTGTGGGACAACGAGTTGGAGCCGGCCCTGAACATCTCTTCCGGCGACACCGTCGTCTACCGGACTCGTGAGGTGAGCGATGGTCAGATCTCCCCCGACTCAACCGCCGAAGCTATCGGCTCTTTCGACTGGTCCCGCGTCTACCCACTGTCCGGTCCGGTCGCCGTGGAAGGAGCAGAGCCGGGAGACACATTAGAGGTCGAGATCCTGGACATCCGTACCCAGGGTTGGGGCTGGACAGCTGTACTTCCGGGCTCCGGGCTGCTCGCGGACGACTTCCCCGACGCCCACCTCAAGGTATTCGACCTGACAAACGGCGACTACACGATGTTCAGGGAAGACATAGCCATCCCGATAGAGCCTTTCTTCGGGACGATGGGCGTCTGCCCGGTGGGCTCTGAGAAACTCCAGATCATGCCGCCCGGACCCTTCGGCGGCAACATGGACACGCGTCACATCACGAAAGGCAGCACCCTGTACCTGCCGGTCCAGGTCCCAGGCGCGCTCTTCTCCTGCGGCGACGCCCACGCCGCCCAGGGCGACGGTGAAGTCTGCGTCACCGGCATCGAATGCCCGATGTACGCCGCCCTGCGCTTCAACCTCGTAAAAGGCAAGAGTCTTCCCGCCCCGCAGTTCCATACTCCCGGTTCGCTCACCCCGAAGTCCGAAGGAGCCGGCTGGTACGCGACGATGGGCGTAAACACCGACCTCATGGAAGCGACGAAAGACTCGCTAAGAGCGATGGTCGAGCACATTAGCGGGACTTACGATATGGAGCCGGTCGATGCGTATTTGCTGGCGAGTCTGGTCGTGGACCTCAAGATCAGCGAAGTCGTTGACCAGCCGAATTGGATCGTCTCCTCCTACCTGCCGCTCTCCATCTTCCGGTAGAAACTCGAAGCAGGCGCGTACCCTTCAGACGCGGAGACAAGAGCGACTTTGAGCGAAGATAAGATCAAGGTGTACTGGCAAAAGTATCTGGACACGCTTCCGGAAGGTTCGCCGGTGCGCGACGCGCGGTATGAAGCAGAGGGTTTCGGCGACTCTCCACAGATGGCGGACGAGCTTGGCACGCTGGTCGCCGACGGAACGAAGACGGCGACTTGCTCCGCCCTTTGGGAGTGGGAAGCGGAAGGTTCCGCTCTATCGGCGATGGGAGAGAAAGCTGTCGTGCTGGATGGAAGCGGCGAGCCGCTGTGCATTATAGAAACGACCGAGGTCAAAGTACGTCCGTACGAAGAAGTCGATGCCTCTTTCGCTTACGAAGAGGGAGAGGGAGATCGATCTCTGGAATACTGGCGGGAAGCCCACTGGCGTTTCTTCTCACGCACGCTTCCGAACATAGGACGTGAGCCAGCGCCGGATATGCCGCTCGTGTGCGAGCGGTTTCGAGTAGTTTACAGTTAGCCCGTTGTACGGGACGAGAGGGATGCTCTCAATCCCAGAGCATCCCAGACGGAAGTTGTCCTGAATAAACCCACTCTCAGGAAATCCTAGGCATCCAACCTTCTGTGAAGATCAAACCAGGATGCGAAAGGTATCTCTGTGGAGTAGAGCTGCGAGCGATCAGCCCACGCCGCCGATAGCTACGACCTCGAAAATGTACATTCCCACTCATCGCCGTAGCTGCTCGGCCAACTCCTCCTGGTCTGTCGTCGGGTTCTGGCAAGCGTAACCCTCACAGACGTAGGCGGTCGCCTTGCTGTTACGCATCGGACGATCTGCCAGGAGCGGTATCAGCATCTCGGCCTCTATATCGTCCGGGTCGTGGCCCGCAACTACTTTATTGGGCAGGTAATTTGAATAGACGGCATCGAGGAGGGAGAGAGTGTCGTCTTTCTCAGGGTCGCCGACCAGGGCGATCTCGTACGGTCGGGAGGTGGAGAAGTCCAGCGCGCAGAGCAGACGTCCGAAAGCTCCGGGGATCTTCTCCAGGCCACCGGCCATCTCTTCCAGAACGGTCTCGGCCCTCTGACGATAGTCGTCCCGGTCGAGCAGGAGCGAGAGTTTTAGCAGGACTTCGGTCGCGACCGAGTTGCCGGATGGCGTGGCGTTGTCGTAGACGTCGCGCGGCCGGGTGACGAGCCGCTCGTGGTCGGTGGGCGTGTCGTAGAAGGCTTTGCGTTCCTCGTCCCAGAAGAGCTCGTTTATGGCGTCCGCGAGCGCTTCGGCCTCGCGGAGCCAACGCGCGTCGAAGGTCCCTTCGTACAGGGCGACGAGCCCGTCGGCGACCATCGCGTAATCTTCAAGGTAGCCGTTGAGCTTGGCCTGACCATCTTTGTACGAACGGCGCAGACGCCCGCCAGCTCCCAGCTTCTCCATCAGAAAAGCGGCGTTTTTTTCGGCGATCCGTCGGTAGTCATCGTGGTTCAGGACTCTGGCGGCGAGGGCGAAAGAGCGGAGCATCAGGCCGTTCCAGGCGGCGAGTACCTTGTCGTCGAGTCCGGGGCGGACACGTTCCTCGCGAGCCTCGAACAGCTTGTCGCGGATAGCTTCGATCTTGCTCTCCAACTCTTCGACCACGAGGCCGAACTCGGAGGCTACGGTTTCCGGCGGACGGGGTACGTTCAGGATGTTCTTGCCCTCGAAGTTGCCCCGCTCGGTTACGTCCCAGTAGCGGAGAGCCAGCTTCGCGTCTTCGGGCTCAAGGGTCTCCTCTATCTCGTCCGGCGTCCAGACGTAGAATTTGCCCTCTTCGCCTTCGGAGTCAGCGTCTTCGGCGGAGTAGAAGCCTCCTTCGGGGCTGGTCATGTCGCGGGATATGTAGTCTAAGGTCTCTTCGGCGATTCGGCGGTAGAAAGGGTCGCCGGTCGCCTGGTAGGTCTCCAGGTAGATCCTCGCGAGCAGGGCGTTGTCGTAGAGCATCTTCTCGAAGTGCGGCACGAGCCAGTACTGGTCCACGGAGTAGCGGGCGAAGCCGCCGCCGAGATGGTCGTAGATGCCGCCGTTCGCCATCGCGCGTAAGGTATCCTCGACCCCGGAGAGGGCGGCCCGGTCTCCGGTGCGGCGGTGGTAACGGAGCAGGACTTCCAGGTTCATCGCTTGCGGAAACTTGGGCGCGCCGCCGAAGCCGCCGGAACGCCGGTCCAACTGGGAGATGAGAGTTTTACCGGCCAGATCCAGCAACTCGACGCCGGAGGTGGTCTCCGCCCCTGGCATAGCGGTGGTGGCGGAGGCTTCGAGGTATTCGCGGACGGACTGCGCGCTCTGGAGGACCTCGTCGCGGCGGTTCTCATAAGCGTCGGCGAGGGTTACGAGGAGCTGCTGGAAGGAAGGAAGTCCTCGGCTCGGGACGGGCGGGAAGTAGGTTCCGGCGTAGAACGGGGCGCCGTCGGGGGTCAGGAAGACGGTCATCGGCCAGCCGCCACCGCGGGTCATGGCCTGGAGGGCGGACATGTAGATCGAGTCGATGTCCGGCCGCTCTTCCCGGTCCACCTTCACGCTGACGAAGTGCTCGTTCATTATCTGCGCGGTCGCCTCGTCCTCGAACGACTCGCGCTCCATGACGTGGCACCAGTGGCAGGCAGAGTATCCGACGGAGAGCAGGATAGCTTTGTCTTCCTCCCGCGCCTTCGCGAGCGCCTCTTCACCCCACGGATGCCAGTCAACCGGGTTGTCCTTGTGCTGGAGCAGATATGGGCTCGTCTCTAGCGCCAGACGGTTCGCCATGGACTTCTCCCTCTCGTAGTGAGTTCCTAACCTATCATAAAGACGATGGTTCCAGTTATAGTCGCGCAGATCTTATTCGGCGGTTCACGGTGACGAAGCCTTTGCTATATTCTCTTCAGGACATTTCGAGGATAGGAGGGAAAGAATTATGGACCTGCAAAAGCTCGAAAACACCGTGCAGGAGCTTCTGTCTCCGGGCCGGGGCATTCTGGCCGCCGACGAGAGCCTCGGGACGATCGGGAAACGTTTCGAGAACGTCGGGATAGAGTCGGACGAGCAGAGCCGCAAGGAGTATCGGGAGATGCTGTTCACCACGGAGGGCATCGGGGAGTTCTTGTCCGGGGTGATCCTGTACGACGAGACCATCCGCCAGAATTCCTCCGACGGGACACCGATGCCGGAGCTACTCGAAAAGCAGAACATCGTTCCCGGCATCAAGGTGGACGGGAGCACAGTAAACCTGCCGCTCTCGCCGGGCGAGAAGTTTACTCAGGGCCTCGACGGGCTCGGCGACCGTCTCGAAGAGTACGTCGGGATGGGGGCGCGTTTTGCCAAGTGGCGGGCGGTCATAACTATTGGCGACGGCACTCCGACGGGCCGTTGCATCGAGGACAACGCCCGCGCGCTCGGTTTGTACGCAGCTTTCTGCCAAGAGGCGGGCATCGTCCCGATAGTCGAGCCGGAGGTCTTGATCGACGGCGATCACTCCATCGAGCAGTGCTTCGAGGCGAGCGAGTGGATGCTCCGCGCGACCTACAAGGCGCTCTACGAGCAGGGCGTGGAGCTTGCGGGGACCCTCTTGAAGCCGAACATGGTCATCTCCGGCAAAGGGGCCGAGAACCAGTCCGGGGTCGAGGAGGTGGCTCGGGCGACGGTCGAGTGCCTGCGCCGAAGCGTGCCGGCCGCCGTACCGGGCATCGTCTTCCTCTCGGGGGGACAAACCGCGTTGCAAGCAACCGCCCACTTAAACGCCATGAACAGTATGTACGACAATTTGCCGTGGACACTGAGTTTCTCCTACGCCCGCGCGCTGCAAGAGAAACCGATGGAGATCTGGAAAGGCGAGTCCGGCAACGTCGAGGAGGCGCAGAAGGCCTTCTACCACCGGGCGAAGATGAACAGCGCAGCCCGCAACGGCAAATACTCCGAAGACATGGAGCAGGCCGCCTAGCAGAAACGACGCTCAAAGCAACAAAGAAGCTCCGCGGTCGTCGTACTCGCGGGGCTTCTCTGCGTTGTGGAGATGTAGGTTTCTTCTAGCTCTCCAGGCTGGCGTTTAGCTGGATGTCTACGTTGTTTCTGAGGGCGTTTGAGACGGGGCAGATCTGCTCCGCGTTTCGGGCCGCTTCCTCGAAACCGTCCTGATCGAGGCCGGAGACCGTCCCGCGAACGTCGAGGTTGACGGTCGTGATCTTGAGCGCCCCATCATCCAGGATGCAGACCGCGTCCACTTCCAGACGATCCGGCGACGAACCGGCGTCAGCCAGCGTGTTGGAGAGCGCCATCGCGTAACAGGTCGCGTGCGCCGATGCTATGAGCTCCTCCGGGCTCGTCTTTCCGTCCGGCCGCTGTACCCTGGACGCGAAGGTGACTGGAAACTCCTCCAAAGCCCCGCTACCACCCGTGAAGGTTCCGCTCCCCTTCATCAAGTCGCCTTCCCACACTACGTGCGCCGTGCGCTCTACATTAGCCACACTAGCTCCTTCCTTCCGATTCCGATACAACATATCCGTTATAGCATATAGCTTGTTCCGTTCGGTGTGCGGCGTTCCGTCGTTCTCGCGTTACGGAGGCGAAGGATGTTTATGTTATAAGGTTTGTCTGTCAGAGTGATTTCGAGTGTGAGGAGAAAGTTATGTTGGAGCTTTATCAGAAAGAAGGATGTCCTTACTGCAAGAAGGTCCGGTCGCGTTTGAGTGCGTTGGGGCTCAGTTGGATCGCCCACTCCGCCGAGCCCGGCAGCAACTCGGCCGATATCCTGGAGAAGATCAGCGGCGACCATCAGGTGCCGTTCCTAGTAGACGCAGACCGGGGCGTCATGATGCCTGAGTCAGACCAGATAATCGCCTACCTGGATGAAAACTTCGCCCCCAACGGCGGGTAACTCGGGGCGAATCGTAGGTTCGTAGAGCTGTTTCGAGGTCGAGACGCCGGAGTGTCGGCGGCCCGGTCCTATGTACGCAAGAGAAAACTGGATCCCTCTGTATCAGTCACGGATGCTCGGTGGGCGCTGGAAACTTTGGATCCGTAGAATAAGCTCCTAGCGTAAGCATTGAGGATCCGGTTGTTTTTCGTTCAGGGGCGACGACGGGTTCGAGGTCCATGAGCCTGAGAGATACGGACGTAGAGGAGATGTACGAGAAGTGGGTTCGGGGGGCGCGTTAACGGGGCATCTGGAGCTTTTGATCTTCGGGCTGCTCGTGGCTGTGGCCGCTCTCGTGATGCTCGCCAACATCTTCAGGGTGCCGTATCCGATCTTCCTCGTGGTCGGGGGGCTCGCGTTGAGCATCGTTCCAGGCGTGCCGAAGATCGCGTTGCCGCCGAACCTGGTGTTGTTGATCTTCCTGCCACCGTTGCTCTACGCGGCGGCTTTCTTCTCCTCTCCGCGTGACCTCCGGGCGAACCTTAGGCCGATAGGATCGCTGGCTTTCGGACTCGTGCTGCTCACGACCGTTACCGTTGCTGTAGTGGCGCACCTGGCCGTCGGTTTGCCATGGGGAGCGGCGTTCGTCCTCGGGGCGATCATCTCGCCAACCGACCCTGTGGCGGCCACGGCCATCTCCGAGCGTCTGGGGGCTCCGCGCCGGATCGTGACGATCCTCGAAGGCGAGAGCCTGTTCAACGACGGGATAGCATTGGTCCTGTACAGCGTGGCCGTCTCCGCCGTGGCAACCGGCGACTTCTCCATATTCGACGCAGGACTGAAGCTCGCCTACTATGGCGCGGGCGGGATAATAGTAGGGCTGTTGGTTGGGTGGGTGATATCACGGGTCCGGCAGTGGATAGAGGACCCGCTCGTGGAAGTTACCATCTCGCTTTTTACGGGCTACGCGGCGTACATTTCGGCCGAGGAGATCGAGGTCTCAGGCGTACTCGCCGTGGTGGCAGCCGGGATTTATCTGGGCTGGTACTCTCCTCAGATGTCCACGCCGCGCAACCGGCTGCAGTCTTCGGAGGTGTGGCAGGTACTGCCTTTTCTGCTCAACTCGGTTCTGTTCATCCTGATCGGGTTGCAGCTTCCCAATATAGTAGGAGGTATCTCCGGCGAGTACCCGACGGCGTCGTCTCTGCTGTACGCCGCGCTCGTGATCCTGGTGGTGATCGGAACCCGCGCCCTCTGGGCTTTTCCGATGGCTTACCTGCCGAGGCTCCTTAGCAAACGCGTGCGCGAACGCGACTCGAACCCGAACTGGCGAGAGGTCACCGTCGTGGCTTACACGGGCATGAGAGGAGCTATCTCTCTGGCGGCGGCGCTGGCGATCCCACTGACTATAGAGAGCGGGGCTCCATTTCCTGGGCGCGACCTGATCCTCTTTTTCACTTTCTCGGTCATCTTGTTTACTCTGGTTCCACAGGGCCTGAGCCTGCCGTCCATCATCCGGCTACTTGGCTTGTCCGGGGACAAGGGCGAAGAAGAACGAGAGGAGACCGAAGCCCGGCTGCAAGCAGCGGAGGCGGCGCTCGCGAGGATAGACGAGCTGGAAGACGAAGATTGGGTGCGCGAGGATACCGCCGGCAGGATGCGCGACCTGTACGAGTACCGTCAGCGGCGTTTCGTCGCCCGCTCCGCCGGGCAGTCCGAAGACGGCCGGGATAGCGAAGACTACGAGGAACGCACCATGTCGTTCCAGCGTTTCCGGCGGGAGCTTCTGGGCGCGGAGCGAGCAGCGCTCCTACAACTCAGGAGCCAGGGACGCCTGAGCGACGAAGTCAGACGCAGAATCGAGCACGACCTCGACCTCGAAGACGCCCGTCTCGGGACCTAGAGACTCGGAGCCTCACGCTCTGGATCCATCGCGGAGTAAGTGCAAGCGGACCATCAGACCATCCACGAACCACGCGATGACTTTTGGAATTACAGAGAGCCGGCGGACGAGAGTGTAGCCGATTCCGGTCCCGATCACGGCCCCGGCCAACACGTCGGTCGGGTAATGGTCACCCACGTACACGCGCGAATACGCCACCAGCGCGGCAACCACGAGGGCGACGATCCCAGGAAACCGACGGTAAGCGAAGAGGATCGTAGCTATGGCGAAAGCCGCCGCCGCATGGTCGCTCGGAAAGGAGCTGTCGGAGCTGTGGCTCAGGAGGTGGTGCACCTGATCCGGGTGGACCATATAAGGCCGGGGACGATACCAGATAGAGGCGAGGGTCACGTTAACCAACAGCGCCCCACCGGACGCCAGGAGCGCCGCGATGGCTCCCTGGCGGTCCATCGGGAGTCGGCGGCGCCAACCGATGAAGAACCATACCGCGACTAGCGCGATAAACGCCGGCTCCGCCCCGCCGGCCACGCCGATCATGAACGTGTCCCAAATCGGGTGAGACCCGGCCGGGCCGTTGATCCACTGCTCCAAACTATAGTCCATCTATTCCTCCACGAAATATCTCAAGTCTTTTCTTCCTCAAACCCTTCGAGGGGTCCTGGAAACTCTTCCTCCGCCTTGTCTTCCAACCGGGCCTCGGTCCGGCGGATGACGAAAAACGCGACGACTATGGCGACCGCGACCACAACAGCGATCCCGATCCCAACCGGCTTGCTGTACTTTTCGATCTCTTTGCCCAGGAAGTAAGCACCGGCCCCATAAAGCATCGCCCAGATGATCCCACCGGCGGCGTTGAAGACCAGAAAGCGCCACCAACGCATCCGGTTTGTCCCGGCCAAAAAAGCCGCGTAGGTGCGCAAAACGGATACGAACCGGCCGAAGAAAACCACCTTGCCGCCGTGACGACGAAAGATATAGCGTCCCACCTTGAGCTTCGCCTGATCCAGCCGGATGTATTTGCCGTAGCGAACCAGTAGCCGGTAGCCTCCCCAGTGCCCGACGCCGAAGCCGATGTTGTCACCGACGATCGCCCCCGTGGCGGCGGCCCCGATCACAAACGGGATAGAGAGGTTTCCGGTCGTCCCGGCGTAGATGGCGGCGGTAACGAGCATTGTTTCACCGGGGAAGGGAATACCGATGCTCTCGATGCCGACGAAGAGAAAGACCGCCAGGTAACCGTAAGTCGCGAGCGCTTGCTTCAGGCTGATCAAGGCAAGCGCGGTCATGTCCAAGCTCATGATCTAGTTAGCCTTTCCGTGGGAATAGTGTGGGCTCACGAATCTTCTCCCCGTCTATCTCCCCCGGCTGCCAGCGCCTTCTCCGTGCCGGGCTCCGGGTCTTGAGCCTGGCTCTCTCCCGCTGTACGGGCGAGAAGACGCACGGCCACGAGCGCCACTATCGAGTAGAAGACCGCGATGTATAGCACCGCTAACTCGCCACCCAGCCATTCAAGGCTTAGGCCCTCGACGATCCAGAACGTACCGAAGGAAGAGAGGAGCAGGCCGACGCCCATCTTCATCGCATTCTCGGGGACGCGGGCGAGCGGGCGGTGGACGATCAAACCGAGCAGGGCGACACCGACGACCGCGACCCCGGCACTCGCGAACGCGATCCCTAACCGACCGGCCGCCGCCCCGAAGGTGATCGCGATGATCGCCGCCTCCAGCCCTTCGATAAAAACCCCCTTGAAAGCGGCGACTAAAGCGACGGGGTCGAACCCT
>JBBPZK010000109.1:0-4129 GCA_038199155.1 Rubrobacterales bacterium
AAATGTATCGTCAACCAGCGCGAGGTCAACCAAGACACGAAGAGCTTCGCCCAGGCTCTAAAGCACGTCTTGCGCCAGGACCCGGACGTGATACTCGTCGGTGAGATGCGAGACCTGGAGACGATACAGCTCGCCGTGAGCGCCGCCGAGACGGGGCATCTGGTTTTCGGGACGCTCCATACGCAGGACGCTCCGCAGACGGTCGACAGGATCATCGATGTGTTTCCGCCGCATCAGCAGTCTCAGATCCGGGCACAGCTCTCCAACGCGCTCCAGGGCGTTATAACGCAGACTTTGATCCCGAAGCGCAACGGCGGGCGGACGGCGGCGTGCGAGGTCCTGGTGCCGACACCGGGTGTCAGGAACCTCATCAGGGAGGGGAAGAACCACCAGATCTACTCGGCCATGCAGACCGGCGGCAAGTTCGGGATGCAGACGATGGACGCCGCCCTGGTAGACCTCGTGAAGCGCGGCCTCATCTCCCGCGAACAGGCGGAGAAATATTCGAGCAACCCTGAAGAGCTGAACCGGCTCGCTGGCGGCGCGTCATCGTTTGGGCGATCTGGCGAGAGCGTTGGCGGCAACGGCGGACCCAACCCCGGCGGTTACACGACCATGAGGAGGAGGTAGACGCTAACTTTGGCTACTTTTACTTACAAGGCCCGTGACAGACGGGGCGGCGTCCTCCAGGATCAGATAGAGGCCGAGGACACGAGAGCCGTCGCCTCCACCCTGCGCCAGCAAGGTCTGTTGGTCATAGATATCAAGGAGCAGGGCGTCGGTCAGAAAGACATCCTGGAGCCCTTTAAGAAGGTCAAGCTGGACGAGGTGGTCATCTTCACCCGCCAGTTCGCGACCATGATAAACGCCGGCCTTCCTATAGTTCGGTCGCTGTACATCCTGGGAGAGCAGACGACCAACAAGAAGCTCACGGACACGGTTGTGCAGGTCCGGAAAGACGTTGAGGCCGGGCTGGCGCTCTCGGAGTCGCTGGCGAAGCACCCGAAGGTCTTCAACCGGCTCTACGTCGAGATGGTTCGGGCCGGTGAGATCGGGGGCATTTTGGACGAGGTGCTTCTCCGGATCGCTTCGCAGTTGGAGAAGGATCAGGAGTTGCGTCGCAAGGTCAAGAGCGCGATGACCTACCCGACGGTCGTCCTGATCCTCGCGGTCGTGGCCGCCGCGTTCATGCTGATCTTCATCGTCCCGATCTTCGCAAAGATGTTCAAGGATTTGGGTGGCACGCTGCCGTTGCCGACGCGCATCGCGATGGGGCTCTCCGGTCTGCTGACGGGGCCTCTCGGCATACTGGTAGCGGCTGCCCTGATCGGCGGGGCCGTCTTCTTCTTGCGCTGGAAAGAGACTGAGCAGGGCCGGAAAGTGTGGGGGCGTGTGATCCTGAAGTTACCGGCCAAGATCGGCGAGGTTGTTCAGAAAGTTGCGCTCGCCCGCTTCGCGCGCACGCTCGGGACATTGAGCGCCGCCGGGGTACCGATCTTACAGGCTCTGGAGATCACCGCGACCTCTTCGGGCAACTGGGTTATAGAGCAGGCGCTGCTAAAGAGTAGGGACTCCATCCGCGAAGGAATACCGATCTACCGTCCGCTGGAGTCGGAGCCGGTCTTTCCGCCGATGGTCACACGCATGATAGCCGTCGGGGAGGAGACCGGAGATATAGACGGGATGCTCTCAAAGATAGCTGAGTTCTACGAGTCCGAAGTAGACGCGACCGTCAAGGCGCTGACCTCGATAATAGAGCCGTTGATGATCGTGGTCGTCGGCGGCATAGTCGGGGGAATCATAGTCGCGATGTACCTCCCGATGTTCAAGATCTTCGATCTGATCAAGTGAAAGTCGCCTCACGAGCCGAGGAGGATCGGGCCTCGGTCTTGATCGAGGCTTACCGCGTCAGGGGCGACCGCCGGTCTATCGAGGAGCTGTTCGAGATGTACGGCAGGCTCCTGAACCACATCGTTCGTCGTTATTCCGGCCGCTCGAACGAGCCGTACCAGGACCTTCTCCAGATCGGATACGTTGGTTTTTTGAAGGCTGTAAAGGATTATGAGTTTGGCTCCGGAGCCCGGTTCGGCTCTTACGCTTACTCGAAGATCGACGGTGAGTTGCGCCACCATTTCCGGGATAATTCTCTCTTGCGAAAACCCCGCTGGGCCAAGAGCTTGTACTCGAAGGTCTCGGCGGCGACAGACCGGCTCACCGGTGAACTCGGACGACCGCCTCTTATCGAAGAGATAGCCCGTGAGGTGAACGTCATGCCCGAGGGAATACTTGAACTGATGAAGCTGTTCCTCGACACTGACGTCTCTTCGCTGGATGAGGAGCGTGGGAGCGGAGAAGGGGCGGACATCGCGGCGATCAAGAACATCCAATACGAGGCTTTCTCCCTGCCCATAGAAGACCGCATCCATCTGGAGCAAGCCGTGCAATCTCTCTCGGAATTGCAGCAGAAAGTCGTCTATCTTTTCTTCTACAAGGACCTCTCTCAGACGGAGATCGGCAAGAGACTCGGGTTGCCGCAGCGTAAGATCTCCCGCATCATAGCCTCGGCCGTCAAATCCTTGAGAGCCAAAGTCTCCAACGACGAGTAGAGCCTGTCAGCCAGTCAGCTAATCAGCATTTCGGCTTCTCGCTCCTTCCAGCAGCTTCGCCACTAAATTACGAAGTATGACGTCCTGTCTGCCATCCCCGGTGCATTTTCGATGATAATCGTAGCCTGACAACCCTTGCTGACTGGTTGAAGTGCTGACCTGCTCGCTTTTGTACAATACTCGCGTCGGGACCGGAGTTTACGAGGAGGGGTTACTTTTGGCTTTTTTTGCAGATCTTGGAGATAGGGTTGTCGGCGCGCCGTCGATACTGGCGGCTGATTTCGCCAACCTGGCGGACGAGGTCCGCAAAGCGAAGGAGGGCGGGGCCGAGTTGATCCACTTCGACGCTATGGACAACCACTTCGTCCCGAACCTGACGATAGGTCCCGTCGTGGCGTCTTCTCTCGCGGACGCCGTCGACCTGCCGATAGACGCGCACCTGATGGTCGACAACCCGGACAACCTCATACAGCCGTTTATCGAGGCGGGTGTCGCGAGCATCTCCGTGCAGCCGGAAGCCGTAACTCACTTGCACCGGACGCTCACCCTGATACGGGACGGCGGCTGCGAGGCGGGCGTCGCACTCAACCCAACGACCTCTCCGGAGTTCATAGAGTGGGCCGTACCGTACCTGGACTATGTTCTGGTAATGAGCGTGGACCCCGGCTTTGGCGGCCAGTCTTTCATAACCGAGATGGCGGATAAGGTTCGCCGGGTCAGGGAGCTGACGGGTCTTCCCGTGGAAGTGGACGGCGGTATTACGGAGGAGACCGCGCCGATAATGGTCGAAGCAGGGGCGCGGGTCCTGGTGGCAGGCTCGGCGGTCTACAAGGGAGAGCCGGCAACGGAGATGCGTAAGATCCTCGAAGCGGGACGCCGCGCCGCGGGCTAGATTGACACCTGAAACCGGCATTGGAACAGCGTGAACGTATTTCTCGATGCGCCTTTGGATTTCGGAAACCTGTGCCTTGTCGCCCGGACGCTCGAAGTTCTCGGGGTTGAGCGGTGCCACATCCATGACCCAAACCATCTGATACGGGCCTCCTACGGCAAGAGCCGTACCCGCCGGATGAACAAAGTCTCGGCCGGCGCCTTTGGCCGGGTCGCCTTTGAGAGAATCGAACGACCGGAGACGTTCCTCGCCGGGCTTCCGGGCCGCAAGGTGGCAACTGTGGCGGACGCCTCAGCGACACCGCTGACGAGGTTCATCTTCCGGCCGGACGATGAGATCGTGTTCGGGTCCGAGCGATATAGAATACGGTCGGCGGTACTGGAAGTCTGCGAGGCGCGAGTGACCGTTCCGCAGAGAGGGGCGACGGAGAGCCTGAACCTGGCTGCGGCGGTCGGAATCCTCCTGTTCGAGTTCTTCCGGCAAAACTCGCTTCGCGCTTCATTCCCGGAACAACCGTCTTCTTCTTAGAGCTGGTTTTATGAGTCCGAGCAACGGTGAGATACTTCGGCCGAGACGGTAACATTTCTCAGTGTAGGAGGTTGTGTGGTGAAAGACCCGAAAACGCGCTTCT
>JBBPZK010000110.1:0-5882 GCA_038199155.1 Rubrobacterales bacterium
AGGGCAAGCTGGCCGATAAGGTAGTCAGCGGGTTTACCAGTGCCTCGAACTTGCACGGCGGGCAGGAGTCTACGCTTCTCAGCATGTACAACGTGTTCATGCACTGGGGGAGCATTATCGTCCCGACCGGCTACACCGACGACTCAATCTTCGCGGGCGGCGGCAACCCTTACGGCGCGAGCAGCACCGGCTCCGAGGATGGGCCGACGGAAGAAGAGCTGGCGGTCGCCAGGTTCCAGGGACGGCGGATCGCCGAGAAGGCGGAGGTATTCGCCGCGAGCCGGGTGTAGACTTGGGGCGTGGAGCCTGGAACACATACCTTCCTGCTGACCGAGAGGGTCCACTTCGGGGCCGGTAGTTTAGAGAAGATAGAAGAGGAGGCCCGGTCTTATGATCGGGCCTTCGTCGTCGCGAGTCGCACCCTCTACAAAGAGACGGACCTCGTCCGGCGCGTCGAGGATATGCTCGGCGGCAAACACGCCGGGACCTTTACCGGCATGGGTCAGCACACACCGGGAAGCGCCGTGAAGGAAGCGGCGGGAGAAGCGCGGGACGCGGATTTGCTCGTTAGCGTGGGCGGCGGGAGCGTTATAGACGGGACAAAGGCCGTCGCCAGGCAGCTCGGTTATCCGGCGCAACTCGCCGTGCCGACGACCTTATCTGGGGCGGAGTGGGCGCATCGCGTCGGGGTGACGGATGAGGCGGGGCAGAAAGGCGGGTTCGCGGACGCGCGTGCCGTCCCACCAGTAGTAGTGCTGGACCCGGAGGTGACGATGTTCACGCCGGAGGAGTTGTGGCTCTCGACGGGCATCCGGGCGCTGGACCACGCAATAGAAGGGTTCCTGTTCGGTGGTCCGCACCCGATCACCGATGTAACCGGCCTCGAAGGCGCCCGACGCCTCGTGCGCGATCTGCCGCGCTCGAAACGAGAGCCGGGAAATGTACAACTGCGGTTGGAGTTGCAGGTCTCCGCCTGGCTCGCCTATTTCGGTCCGCTAAACACCCCGATGGGTCTCTCGCACGGGCTGGGGCGTAGGATTGGGGCGAGCTACAACGTCCCGCACGGCGTAACCTCCTGCATCATCCTTGCGCCGACCCTGGAAGTAGTGCGAGAGGACATACCCGGCGACCGCTGGGAGAAACTCGGGGAAGCCCTCGGAGGTGAACCCGCCGGGGCTGTGGCGGCGCTGGTCAGGGAACTCGGTCTGCCCGATAGTCTGCAAGAGGTCGGGGTGCCGCGAGAAGACCTGGAAGACGTAGCGGCGGAGTATGGAGACCGGGCGGAGGATGCTCTGGAGATCCTGAAAGCCGCCTACTGAGATGGTTCTTTGAACGAACGCATCCAACTCGTCATCTTCGACTGTGACGGCGTTCTCGTTGACACGGAGCGGATCTCGATCGGGGTGGACGCTTTCGTGCTCGCGGAGCTTGGATGGCTGATGAGTGAGGTGGAGGTGGTCGAGCGCTTCGTGGGCCGGCCGGCCAGTTACATGACCGGGCAGATCGAGGCGCACCTGGGTCGCACCCTTCCGAAGGACTGGGAACAGCAGTTCGAGCACCTCTACCGGGAGGTCTTCGAGTCTGAACTAATCCCCGTAAACGGCATCGTCGAGGCGCTCGACCGGATCGAGGCTGCCGGGTTGCCCTCCTGCGTCGCCTCCAGCGGCACCTACGAGAGAATGCGCCACACCCTCGGGCTCACCGGACTATACAGGCGCTTCGAGGGCCGCATCTTCAGTGCCGATGAGGTGTCGGCCGGCAAGCCCGCCCCCGACGTCTTTCTTCACGCAGCCGAACTCATGGGCGTGGAACCAGCCGCGTGCGCGGTGGTCGAGGACAACTTCTACGGCGTCGAAGCGGCTCGCGCGGCAGGCATGATCGCCTTCGGCTACGCGGGAGGCGTGACTCCGGCCTACCGGCTGGAGGGTCCGCAGACCGTGGTGTTCGACGACATGCGAGAGCTACCGGTGCTGCTGTGCGCGACGTAATATCTCCCCCGAAGCTGACACGGGGCGATGAGGTGCGGGTCGTCTCCCCGGCGACGAGCCTGGCTTTTATCCCCGAAGAGCAGAGAGCGCTCGCTGCGGAGCGTCTGGGCGGGCTCGGGTTGGAATGCTCCTTCTCGCAGAACGCGGAGGTGAGGGACGAGTTCGAGTCGTCGCCGGTCGCGGCGCGCGTCTCCGACCTGCACGCGGCCTTTTCCGCCCCGAACGTCAAAGGACTCCTGACGACCCTCGGCGGGTACAACAGCAACCAGCTACTCGGCCATCTCGACTACGACTTGATCCGTGAAAACCCGAAAGTCCTGTGCGGTTACTCGGACATCACGGCCCTCGCTACGGCGATCCACACCCGCACCGGTCTTGTCACCTACTACGGCCTCCACTTCTCCGCGTTTGCCATGCAGCGCGACATCGAATACACGTTGGATGGTTTCGAGCGGTGCGTGATGAACGAAGGCCCTTTCGAGATCGAACCGGCCGACCACTGGAGCGACGACGCCTGGTACGCCGACCAGGACGACCGCGAGTTCGTACCCAACCCTGGCTACAGGGCAATCAACAAAGTTTCAGCGGAAGGCAGCCTACTCGGGGGACACCTCGGGACGCTCTGTTTGCTCTTCGGTACGTCTTTCATGCCCGATCTGGACGGGAAAATACTGCTGCTTGAGTGCGACGATGAGACTCAACCGCTCCATTTCGACGGGCAGCTACAATCGCTCATCCACCAGCCCGGCTTCGAGGGCGTGCGGGGAATAGTGTTTGGCAGGTTCCAGAGAGCCTCGAGCATGGCTCCCGAAACGCTGGAGGCCATCATCAGGAGCAAGCGAGAGTTGGACGGCATTCCGGTCGTCGCGAACGCTAGTTTTGGTCACAACACACCGCAGTTCACGTTTCCGATCGAGGGTTACGGCCGGCTGGAGGCGCTTGGTGAGACCATCCGTATCACTATAGTGGAGCATTAGCCCCGCTGTGCCACCGCTCCCTCTGCGGACTTGGTTTCATACTTCTCTTTCCAGGCGGTAAAGCCGCCTTCGAGGGCTGTTGCGTCGAAACCCGTTTTGTTCAGCCTCCGCGCCGCACGGGCGCTGGTCGCTTCGTCCGGTCAGGAGCAATAGGCGACGATACGCTGTCCTTCGATCTGGCTGCCGGAAGTTTCCTTCCGCTTCCGCGCCCACGCTTCTACTTCATCCGGGGCGACCCGGACGGCGCCGGGGACGAGGGTGGGGTCGTTATCGAACTGCGAGCGGGTGCGAACGTCGAGCACAACGGGCGGGTCGTCTCCGTCAAGCATGTCGCGTAGTTGATCCGGGCTTATCCTGATCGACTCACTCGCGTCGCCCTCGAAGATGCCACCGGCGTCGTCTCGCTCCTCCTGGTGGGTCTCGTTTTCGACCGCCCGGCCGTAGGCTTGTGAGAGGGGAGTCGCCGAGGCGCCGTGGACGATGACCGAGACGGTCACTACCAACCCGACCACGGCCAGCAAGAACTCCGAGCGCGCCACCCCGGCCTGGACGACGAGGAGCGCCAGCAAGAGTGAGTTCAGGCCACGCGGCCCGAACCACCCTATAAAGGCTCTCGCCCGGTTGCTGATGGCCGCTTTACGGAGCACGATCCCGATGGCGAGCGGCCGGGCGATAAAGATCACGATGGCCGCGAGAACGAGCGACGGAATGAGCGGCACCTCGACGAAGAGGTTGCTTATCACCACCCCGAACAGGATGAACGCGAGTAGCATCGCCATCTCGCTCGTCGTCTCGCCGTAGTCCAGGAAGCACTGGCACAGGTCGAAGTTCAACACCGCGACGGCGAAACCGGTGGCGAACGCAGCCAGGAAACCGTCCCCGCCCAGGGCCGTCGCCGTTGCGTAGGAGAGTAGCACCACCCCGACGCCGTAGAGTGACTGGTAGACCTCGCTTACGCCGAACCGCTTATCCGCCCGGCTCATCAGCCACGCCGCCCCCGCGCCGATCGCGAATCCAACGACAGGCCCAAGGATGAGCACCTTGCCGACGAGGATGGTCCAGCCCATAAAGCCGGACGCCTCCGAGTTGGCGAGTGCTACCAGGATGAGCAGGGTCGGCAGCACCACGATGTCGTTCGTGCCGGCCTCGATGTTCAGCGCCTGGCGCACCGAGGCGGGGATACGTTCCTCCCGGACCACGTCGCGCAGGACGACCGGGTCGGTCGAGGCAAGGATAGTGCCGAGGAGGAGTGCTTCGATCACCGGCACGTTTAGCAGGAAGTAGGACCCGGCGGCGGTGATCGCGACGACGATAACAGTTCCCGGTCCCAGAGAGAGAATCGGCACGAACCCGGCGCCGCCCATGCCGATGTTGCCGATCCTCACCGCTTCCAGGCACAGGACCAGCGCCAGCGTCAGCGTCGCCACTGTTTCGAGCAACGCGCTCTCCGGGCCGAGTTTCAGGATGCCTAGCCCGTGATCTCCCAGCAAGAAACCCATCCCCAAGAAGATTATAGGGAAAGACAAAGGCGCCCGCTCCACGATCCCGGAAGCGAGACCCGCCACCGTCAGCACGATGGCGACCAGAGCGAAGCCCGTTACCAGATCCGGCACCCGTTAGCCCTTCAGGTAGATGTAAGACAGGTCCGTCGCAGCCGTATAGACCACGTGATGGAAGATATCCACGGCGACTTCCTCAGCACCCCACTCCCAGATGGGAGGAGCTACCTCAAGGGCCGGAAGCATTACCTGTTCCGCCCCGAGCACGACGCCGAAGTGGGCGAGGGCGGCCGGAACTCCCTTGAGGCCGGCCGCGCCGATGAGGCCACGCACGGCTCCCCACCCGGCGCCGTAGCCCCAGTGGACGAGGTTCCCGAACCTGGCCTTCGATTCCTCGTCCTCGAAGTCCATGCCAAGCACCTTCGCCGCCGCGTCGGCCGGCGCGTTGCTCGCCTCCCGGTCCCGGAGTTTCATCTCCAGCGTGCTCGACGCCGTCATAGCCGCCGTTCCGACCAGCCCCGCCAATAATCCTTTGCCGATCAACGTCACTGGACTCGAACTGTTTGTTCTCATGGACCTCTTTCCGGTTTGTGTGGAACCTGCCGGGACAATACTAACTGAACTAGACGATAGCCTCGTCCACGTAGCACCAGCGCCAGTCCTCGCCCGGCTCGAAAGAACGGATTATGGGATGTTCGGTGTCGTGGAAGTGCTTCGTGGCGTGCCTGTTCTTGGAGCTGTCGCAGCAGCCTACGTGTCCGCACTCCAGGCACTCTCGCAGGTGTACCCAGGTATCGTCCATTTGGAGGCACTCTTCGCAGCCCTGGGCCGATGGCTCAACGTCCCGGATCCGGTCCAGGTGCGTGCATTGTTGTTGCATCGTCTCTCCTCTCTCGTTCCGAATAGTTTGGTTACGCGGGCGCGGTCTCTCCTCCGGTTTCTCCAGCCCGTTCGGGCGATGCCGGCTTTCCCTCTATTATGAGCGCGGAGACCAGGGCGCTCGCCAGCGCGAGCCCCGCCGCGATGAACATGATGGTTCGGAAGCCTGCCACGAACGACTCGTCTACGGCTCGATTTATCTCTCTTTGCGTCGCCGCGTCCACGCCTCGCGGAGCCTGCGCCGCACCGAGGTCTACCTTTCTGGCGTCCATCTGCTGTACGACGGCGGGCGGTAGATCCATCTTCGAGAGGCGGGAGTCGAGGGTGTTCGAGAAGGCTGTGAAGACGAAGATGCCGAGGACCGCTATGGAGAGCAGGCTGGCCGTCCGGGAGACGGCGTTGTTGACTCCAGAGGCGAGTCCCGAATGCTGGCCCTCCACCGCGTTGAGCGCCGTGGTCGTGAGTGGGGCTATTACCAGTGACATACCGAAGCCCATGACCACGACCGCCGGGAAGAACGTCGTCCAGTACGAGCCGCC
>JBBPZK010000111.1:0-8233 GCA_038199155.1 Rubrobacterales bacterium
AACCTCGCCTATAGAGAAACCAACTCCACCACTAACAGCCAAATCGCCTCCCACTCCAAAGGTCGTGTCTCCAGGCCGCAGTATACTTTCTAACTCCAGGCAACTGCGACGCCAGACCAAAATCGTCCCGTAGCATTGCACGTTTACAGTAATCTTATTGTAAGGTACATGGATAGGGAAACACGAGGGAAAGGAGCGAGCATGGCTACAGTAGTCGGTGTTCCGTCGGAGATAAAGGACAACGAGCGGCGGGTCTCCATGCAGCCCGACGGCGTCGCGGAGTTGGTTCACCACGGACACGAGGTGGTCCTACAGACCGGGGCGGGCGTTGGGGCCGGGTTTACCGATGAAGAGTACGAGACGGCCGGGGCGCGGGTAGTCGGGGGGGCGGATGAGGTCTTCGAGGCGGCGGGTTTGATCGTCAAGGTCAAGGAGCCGGTCCCGGAGGAGTACGACCGCTTCCGCGAGGGACAGCAGCTTTTTACCTATTTGCACCTGGCCGCCGACAGGGAGCTTACCGAGTTCTTGATGGAGCGAAAGGTCGACTCCATAGCCTACGAGACGGTCGAGCTACCTGACGGCAGGTTGCCGCTGTTGACGCCGATGAGCGAGGTGGCCGGGAGGATGGCGGTGCAAGCCGCGGCCCATCACCTGGAGAGCCCGAACGGTGGGGCGGGGCTGTTGCTCGGCGGGGTGCCGGGGACGCCTGCCGCGAAGGTGACCATTATCGGTGGAGGGATCGTCGGGACGGAGGCGGCCAAGATCGCCATCGGGATGAGGGCGATAGTGAGGGTGCTGGACGTGAACCCGACACGCCTGGCATACCTATCCGACATCTTTGAGGGGAGGGTTGACCTCGTCGTCCCGAACCGCTCGCGCACAGCCGCCTACGTGCGAGAGTCCGACGTGGTGATCGGGGCGGTGCTGGTGGCCGGGGCGAAGGCACCGAAGCTCGTGAGCCGGGAGATGATAGCGAGCATGAGACCGGGGAGCGTCGCGGTGGACGTCGCGATAGACCAGGGCGGTTGCCTCGAAACCAGCCGTCCGACCACCCACTCGGACCCGACCTACGTCGAAGAAGGCGTCGTTCATTACTGCGTGGCGAACATCCCAGGCGCGGTCGCCCGCACCGCGACGCTTGCTCTTACCAGCGCGACGCTGCCGTACCTGGTGAAGATCTCGGACAACGGGATAGAGGGAGCCGCGCACGAAGACCTGGCGCTTGCCAGGGGCCTCACCACTATGGGCGGCAGCCTCGTCTCCGGGCCGGTAGCCGAGGCGCACGATCTGCCCCACGAAGCCCCGGAGAAGCTGCTCGGGTAGCTGGTCTCTTTCCGCGAGGTCTCGCAGGTGTGTCTTGCGGCGGAGGGTGCGAAAGGTGTAATCTCCGCACGGGCATAACTTCGTGCGATGAAAGGGGATCGGCGTGGCGGAGCAGAGCGTGGAGCGGGGCGAGGGCGAGCAAGGTGGGTTGCGTCCTGGGCTAAAGAGGCGTCATATGACCATGATCTCACTCGGCGGGGTCATCGGGGCCGGTCTCTTTGTCGGGAGCGGGGCCATCCTGAACGCGGCGGGACCGGCTGCGTTTCTGACTTACGCGATGACCGGCTTGGTGGTCGTCCTGGTCATGCGGATGCTCGGTGAGATGGCCGTGGCCCATCCCTCGGTCGGGTCGTTCTCGGACTACTCTCGGATGGCGCTCGGAAACTGGGCCGGGTTCTCCATCGGGTGGCTGTACTGGTACTTCTGGGTGATAGTGGTCGGTGTGGAAGCGGTGGCCGGGGCGGGCATCCTGAGGCAGTTCATACCCGGCGTCCCGCTCTGGGCGCTCGCGCTCGCCGTGATCGTGGTGCTCACCCTGACGAACCTCTACTCCGTAAAGTCCTACGGCGAGTTCGAGTTTTGGTTCGCCTCCATAAAGGTCGTCGCCATAATCATCTTTATCGTCCTCGGGACCTTGTTCGTCATCGGGCTGTGGCCCGGCAACTCGACCGGTTTCTCCGGCCTCTACGCCAACGGCGGCTTCGCGCCAAACGGAGGACTGGCCGTATTCTCCGGGATCACGACTACCATCTTCGCGTTCGTCGGGGCGGAGGTCGTGACCATCGCGGCCGCCGAGTCCGAAGAGCCCGAGAGAGGTGTTGCAAAGGCGACGAACCAGGTCGTCTACCGGGTGCTTTTGTTCTACGTCCTCTCGACCTTCCTGGTCGCGGCGATAGTGAAGTGGAACAGTAGCTTCACCACCGGTAGCATCACGAGCCCGTTCGCCGAGGCGCTCGGGAAGATGGGGATACCGGGAGCGGCCACGATCATGAACCTCGTGGTCCTGACCGCCGTGCTCTCCGTCCTCAACTCAAGCCTGTACATAACATCCCGGATGCTCTTCGCCCTCACGAGGCACAACGACGCGCCGGGCTTCTTCACCAACACCACCAGGAACGGGGTGCCGCTCTGGGCGATCCTCGCCGGTACGGGCATGGGCTACGTCTCCGTTCTGATCTCTTACTTCTTCCCGGACCAGGTCTTCACCTTCTTGCTCAACTCCTCGGGGGTGATCGCGCTCTTCGTGTACCTCCTTATAGCCATCTCCGAGCTCGTGATGCGCCGTCGTTTGGAGCGTGAATCACCCGAGAGGTTGCAGGTGAAGATGTGGCTCTTTCCGTACCTGACGATATTCTCCATCCTGGCTATCGTCGCGGTGCTCGTCTCGATGTACTTCACCTCAGACGGACGCCCGCAACTCTTCGCAACCCTGGCGAGCATCGTCGTGATCCTCGTAGCCTACGTGGTGCGACGCGCGATAGGGCCTCAAGAGAGTTCCCCGGACGAGGCGATCAGGAGATAGCCGCTACATACCCACCGTCGGTCGAGGGTAGAGACCGCGGACGGTAGGCGAGTATACTGGAGAAAGTAAGGTTTACAGGAAGAGGTGTCGAGGGTGCTTGAGTCAAAGAGGATCAAAACGGAGGTTCCGGGTCCGAAGAGCCGGGCTTTGATGGACCGGCGAAAGGGAGCGGTTTCGTCGGGGGTCGGGATCGCCACGCCCATATTCGCGCAGGAGGCGAGCGGCGCGCTCCTGACCGATGTCGACGGCAACACGTTTATAGATTTCGGTGGCGGCATCGGTGTTTTGAACGTCGGTCACGCTCATCCGCGGGTCGTCGAGGCGGTCAAGGAGCAGGCGGAGCGTTTCCTTCACACTTGTTTCTACGTCACGGAGTACGAGTCGTATGTGGAGTTGGCCGAGAAGCTAAACGCCCTCGTGCCGGGAGATTTCGAGAAGCGGTCCTTCTTCGTCAACTCCGGGGCCGAGGCGGTCGAGAACGCGGTCAAGATCGCCCGCTCCTACACGGGACGACCGGGTATCATCGCCTTCGAGAACGCCTTCCACGGCCGCACTTACATGGGCATGAGCCTGACGAGCAAGACGGACCCGTACAAGAAGAGCTTCGCGCCGTTCGTCCCGGAGGTATACCGGGTGCCGGCGCCGTACCCGTACCGCTGCCCGGTGAGCAAGGACTGCTCCGGCGGCTGCCAGGGCGATTGCTTCGGCGCGTTGGAGAAAGCTTTTACGAGCTACGTCCACCCCGAGAACGTCGCGGCGATCATTGTAGAGCCGGTCTCGGGCGAGGGTGGCTTTATACCGTTCCCGGACTTCTACCTGCGCAAGCTCAGGGAGCTTTGCGACGAGCACGGCATCGTCTTGATAGTGGATGAGGTACAGACCGGCTTTGGCAGGACGGGCAAGATGTTCGCCATCGAGCACTCGGGCGTCGTGCCGGACCTCGTGACGACGGCAAAGAGTCTCGGTGGGGGGATGCCGATAGCGGGCGTAACCGGGAAGGCGGAGATCATGGACTCCGTACACGTCGGCGGTCTCGGCACCACCTTCGGAGGCAACCCGCTGGCCTGCGCCGCAGCACTTGCTGTTATAGAAGCGCTCGAAGAGGAAGACCTGCTGGCGCGGGCCGACGTTATCGGGGAGCGCATCATGGGCGTCATGCGCGAGATTCAGGAGAAGCACCCGGACTTCGTCGGCGACGTGCGCGGCCGGGGGCCTATGGCCGCGATGGAGCTGGTCAAGGACGCCGGGAGCAAAGAGCCGGACAAGGCCCGGACCAACGCGATCGTCGAAGCCGCCTTGCAGGAGGGTTTGCTCCTCCTCACCGCCGGCCAGTACAGTAACGTCATCCGCACCCTCGCGCCCCTCTCCATCTCCGACGACGAGCTAGAGGAAGGTCTGGAGATAATGCGCCACGCCGTGGACAGCGTGGCCTGACCTCCGGCTGCCGCTCGTTCATATTGGAGATAGGTTGTGGCTAATGGAGTTACGGAAATAGCCTTAGCTCCATCAGCTCTTCGGGTAGACGTTGCCGTTGTTGACCTTCACTTGCAGCTTCTTTAGTGGGTAAGGAGCGGGACCCGAGAGCACCTTGGCTCCGTGCGTCGGATCGTAGACTGCTCCGTGGCAGGGACAGACGATCAAGTTCTGGTTGGGATCGTAGCCCACCGTGCATCCGGCGTGAGTGCAGATGGCGTCATAGGAAACAAACTCCCCGCTGGGCAGGTGGATCAGCAGTGCGGGATCCCCGGAACCGGGATCGGTGTATTGCGCGGCGCTGTTCCTGGGTACGGAGTTGGCGCTGGCGAGTTTCTTGCCCGAGGAAGGCGCTGGCGCCGAAGCTTTCGCGGGAGTACCGTTTTTCGCAGGGCCGGATTTGCCGGCGGGCGCGGGCTGTTGTTTGTCCGAGCTAGAAGAGCCCGTTTCGGCGCCCACTAGCTTTGCGGCGCCCGCAAAAACGGTCGCGACCAGGGCGAGAGCTGCGGCGCTGCCCAGCCCTCGCAAATACGCGGCGCGGCTCATGCGCTCGTGGGCGAGTGACGACGGGTAAGGAAGTGCGCGAGGCGCCTGGCTGTCTCCAGCCATTGAGTCCGATCCGTCAACAGTTCGCGACGCGCGTGAAGCCTGGCTGAAGAAGTACTCGTCGAGGCTGTAAAGACCGGGGCCGGCGAGCATCAGCGTGAGCCAGCCCGCAGCATAAGGCAGGTCGCCGCCCAGAAAGTAAGGATAAACTCCCCAGGTGGCCGTCAGAAAGAAGATTAGGTTGGTTATAAGCCCGCCCAGCGCCCCCAAGCGGGTGAACAGGCCCAGGAGTGCGGAGATGCCGATCCACAGTTCCCCCAGGGCGATCACCGCCCCGAAAAAGACGGCGTGCGGGATCGCCAGATGGGTAAGCAGCGGCGAGAGCGGCGAGCCGGATTGTACGTAGCCGCCCATCTGCTTCCCTATAAAGTTCGGGGCGGTGGGGCTGAAAAACTGTGGGTCGGTGAACTTATTGAGCCCTGCGTAGATAAAGGTGACGCCCAAGAACAACCGCAGCGGGAGCAGCGCGACGAACGCGATGTTCCCAGGGTCCTGCCTCAACCCTACAATCGGTTTCATGAGCCGCATCCAATTACCCATCCACACTCCTCTCATCTATCGACTGACGTATCTGATTCCGGTTGATGCCGTTCAACGAGCATCCGCCGGTAAGTTTGGCCCCTGATTGTGTCGTTGGCGTGTAGAAATTATGAGAATTTCGACAGAAATAGAGCGAGGAACGTCAATTAGCTAGATAATTGCGGAGATGAAACGGATCCTTATCGTGGAAGACGAAGCCTACCTCGCGGGACTGCTCGCGCGGGTGCTCGCTGAGGAGGGGTACTCCGCGGAAAGCACCGGACAGGGGAAATCGGCGCTCAGACGAGCTTTCGCGGAAGACTATGACCTCTTGATAGTAGATTGGATGCTGCCCGACCTCGACGGGCTGGGGCTAATCCGCAGGCTGCGCGGCGCTGAAGTCTTTACTCCCATCCTGATGCTCACCGCCCGAGATCAGATGGAGGACAAAGTGGAGGGTCTCGACGCGGGCGCCGATGACTATCTGCCCAAGCCCTTTGATTTGCCCGAGCTTCTGGCAAGGGTTAGGGCTCTAACGCGACGCTCTCACACGGAGTCGAGGAGCACCGCGATCGAGGCTGGAGGCGTGGTCCTGGACCCGGCTCGTCACGTGGTGCGCAAGGGTGATGAGCGCATAGACCTGACCGCCAAGGAGTTCGCCCTGCTCGCAACGCTGATGCAACGTCCCGGACAGGTCTTTACCCGTTCGGTTTTGCTGGATACGATCTGGGGAGCGACCGAAGACTTCTACGCAAACGTGGTGGATCTCTGCGTATCTCACCTTAGAAAGAAGCTGGACCGTGAGGGAGACGCCTCCTATATACGTACCGTACACGGTACCGGCTATGCTTTCGACCCGCAGAGGGCAAAAGGTTAGAGAGACACGTGTTCGGTCGCGTTCAACTACGTCTCATGCTCGGCTACATGGGCATCTTCGCGCTCCTCCTCATCTTTTTCGGGACGGTTGTTGTGCTCGGTTTCTCGCGCCAGCTCTCCGCCAGGCAAGACAACCTCCTCATCCAGGAAGCGCGCAGCCTGTCGAGAACTTCCTCTAACCAGGGAGTGCCGGCTGATGGGGGAGGAGGCACCGACCAGGGTGAGTTCTCCTGGGCGCGGGTTGCGCCCGACGGTCATCTGTTGGACAGAGGCGCTTCGGCGGCCTCCTCCGGATTGCCCAGCCTCGCTCTGGTCCGGAGAGCCGCCCGGCAAAGGGACACGCTCACCACGACTACGAAAGAGAATGAGGATGGAACGAGGGTGGTGAGCACGCCGGTGGTCCGCTCCGGTAAGGTGGTCGCGGTCGTGCAGGTTGCGCAGTCGCTCCAGGAGATCCACGACACTATCGCGAAACTCCTTCTGGTTTTGATACCAATCGGGGTGGCCTCGCTCGCACTCTCGGCCATCGGGGGATTCTTTATGTCCACCAAGGCGATCAAACCAGCCAGAGACGCTTTCGAGAGGCAGCGCGCCTTTGTTGCCGACGCCTCTCACGAACTGAAAACGCCCCTTACCCTGATCCGGGCCGACGCCCAGGTGGCATCCCGCGCGCCGTTGGAGGAAGACGTCCGGAAGCTCCTCGATCACCAGCTCTCCGAGACGGATCGTATGAACGTTCTACTCTCCAATCTGCTGCTGCTCGCGCGCCTCGATGCGGGCGGGCTCGCCGTGGCACGGGAGCCGTTCGACCTGGCGGAGGTCATCTCCGAGACCGCCAGCCGCTTTGAAACGCGGGCCTCGGCGAAAAATATAAGCCTCGAAGTAAAAATCGCCGGCGAACTCCGGGTCAGCGGTGACGGAGAGAGGACGGGGCAGATCCTCGCGTCACTGGTGGATAACGCGCTCGAACACACGCCCAAAGGAGGCTGCATAACCCTCACGGGCCGTCGCGAAGGCAACCGGAGCGAAGCGAGAGTCTCCGACACGGGGCCGGGAATCTCCGCGGAAAACCTGCCCCATATCTTCGATCGCTTCTACCGCTCTGAGGACGCGCGGAGCAGGGAAACAGTCGGCGCTGGGCTGGGGCTTGCAATAGCCCGTGACCTCGCCCGCACCCAGGGAGGAGACCTGACCGCCGAGAACGCGCATAGTCGTGGAGCCATCTTCCGACTACACCTTCCATCTCACCGCGAGAACGCCGACCTCACTCCCAAAGACAAACTCGCTAACTACCTTGAGAAAGACAAGTGAAGAAATACAACCCGCCAGAGTAGCGGTTGGACACTCAAAGCCCTTAACCGATTTCCGGAGGTACGATTCCCGAATGAGGCTGCGTCCCACGATCTATCCGTTCGACGATGCTACGGAGAAATGGTCCCACTCACGCGACATTATTGGAAGCCAGTCTACCGTTCACCTGCCGATAATAGATTTTCCTCTCGCTCCTCGCTCGTGCCAATTCATGCCAATCGCGGAAAAGCCAACATAGTCCTGCGCTACAGTGAACATAGGAGGTTTGCAAGATATAGATCAGGGTATGTGAAGGTCAGATAGATGTCTAGTTGGAGAGGAGATGAGGGTGTGCCTGGCAGTGGGGTAGAAAACAGTTCGATGAGGCTCTTGGGAGCTTTCTACGACATATCTGGTGGGAAGCTCAATGAATCCGTGCCAGCCGGAGGGCCGGATACGGACGAAGACGGCGCGGCCGAGAAAGCGGGCTTTAGCGCCGACCCGACCGAGCGCGACGTGGCGGTCAGATATCTGGTGGGCAAGGACTATATTCGCGCTTCCGATGATGGATCCGGCTACACCCTGACCGTCTCAGGTATTGACCAGGTCAAGGAAGTGAGAAGT
>JBBPZK010000112.1:0-4666 GCA_038199155.1 Rubrobacterales bacterium
ATCTCACTCTGGAAGTCCTCGGTTATCTTTGGATCGTAGGCGTCCCGGCCCTTCTCGTCTTTCCCGATCAGCTCTTCTTCGGGCGACCAGACGCCCTGCACGAGCCAGAGCGGGTCCTTGCGGCCGGCGTTGAACTGGTTGAGCGCCTCGTAGAATTGTGGCGAGAGGATCGTATAAACCCTCAACACGTCTACGTTCATCGCCTTCATCTCCGGGAACCACCGGAGGTAGTCTTCCTTGGTCGGCGCGAGTTCTCCCGGCGCGTGGCCGGCCAGCGTGGCGCCCATGTTTATTCCGTTCCAGAACTGAGGCTTCCACTTCTTCCCGTCGTAGGTAACGAGATTGTCGCCCTCTACGCCGGAAACGCGCTTGACGCCGTCCGCCGTTGAGACCGGCCTACCGGGCGCGCGGGTGACGAAGAGCAGGACCGCCGCCAGGGTCGCCACTACTAAGAGCGCCACCAGCAGCAGGACGTACCTGCCGCGCCTGCGGGTCCCCACCGTTCTTACTTCATAGAACTCGTACAATGTTCACCCCGTTGGGTTTTGGATGCTGTTGTCTACGATCCGCGCTTCTCAGACGCTACGTTTCTTGCTCTTCGTACCGAAAGTGGAAGCCTCGTCGAAGCCCCGCCTCTCCATCGCGCCCCACTCGTTGTTGTTGCGAAGGAAAGACACTATCGCCAGTACGCGCCAGAAGGTCGTCAGTTGCCGGTAGCCGAAGTTCTCGAAGACGCCGTAGAGTGTCAGCTTCACCAGGTCCTTGAAGTTAGGGTATCGCCGGAGGCGTAGTTCCTCCATAAAGACCGCCGCCACCGAGAGGAGCGACCCAAGGCCGACCGCCACCAGGAAGAAGGCGAGCGCGAACTGGGCGTTTAGGATTCCCAGGAGCAGACCGACGACGAAGGCGACGTATCCCAGAGACTCTATCATGGGGCCGAGTAGCTCGAAGAGCAGATAGTAGGGCATACCGAGCATCCCGACCGCGCCGTAGCGGGGGTTGAAGAGCATCTTGCGGTGTCGTATCAGGGTGTCAAGCATTCCTCGGTGCCAGCGGTCTCGTTGGCGACGGAGAACTCGCAAGGTAGATGGGACCTCCGTCCAGGCGACGGGGTCCGGGACGAACGAGATGCGGTATTTGCGGTTGTTCTCGCGCAGGACGCGGTGGATTCGGACTACCAGTTCCATGTCCTCGCCAACCGTATCCGTGGCGTATCCGCCCAAGAGGATCAAGTCGCGTCGCCGGAACATCCCGAATGCTCCCGAGACGATCAGGAGCGCGTTCAGCTTACTCCAGCCGGTCCTGCCGGCCAGGAAAGCCCGCAGGTACTCGACTATCTGTAGGTTCGGGAGCGCCCTCGCCGGAGTCTTGATCTCCGTCACGCGTCCGGACTCTACCTCGCAGCCGTTGGCGACCCGCACGATGCCGCCGACCGCCGCCACGTCGCCGAACTCTATCATCGGCCGCGCCGCCCGTAGCAGCGCGTCTTCCTCCAGGATTATGTCCGCGTCCAGGCAGCAGACGAGCGGGTACTGCGCGGTGCAGATGCCCGCGTTCAGGGCGTCCGACTTGCCACCGTTCTCTTTGTCCACGACGATCAGGCTTTCCCCGGTGGAGGCGTAAACGTCCCTTATGTAGGCCGTCTCTATCTGCCGGCGCACCGGCTGGTCCGACTCCCAGAGGTCGAACTCGCGCTTGAGCACGTCCATCGTGCCGTCTTTAGAACCGTCGTTTACCACGATGACCTCGTGGATCGGGTAGTGCAGAGAGAGGAACGAACGGACGCTCGCGGCGATGGACGCCTCCTCGTTGTAGGCCGGGACGATCACCGAGACCGGCGGCGCGTAGTTCGAGGCCGAGAGTTCCGAGAACCCAGAGAAGATTTCTCGCTTGGTGTAGTCCGCTATCTCGAAAAAAGAGATCACGTACAGGACCGCGTAGACACCGTTGATGAGCAGGAAGTACACGAGCATCACGTAGTTCGCCGCCAGTATGAAGTCGCTAGCATTCATCTGTTCCCGCTACCCGTCTCAGCCGCAGACGTATCCGTCTCCGTCACGCTGGTCTCCACGCTCTCCGCCTGCTCCCTGGCAGTGTTCACCAAGACGGGCTCTTTTTCCGCGTCCGGGGTTGCGAATTGCATGAGCATCCGCCGCAGGGTGTCTTGTTCTTCGCCTTCCGGCATAGTTTGGAGTATACGTCGGAGGTGTTTTGTCGAGCCGGCCTGGATGAGCGCCCGGATCGTCCGCCGGGACCGCTCCCCAACGTCGCCCGCCGCCGCGAGTTCCTCCACGAGCCGCCGGGTAATGCCCTGGGCTTCGAGAGTTGCGGCCACCCGATGGCGGGCGAATCGGTCCTCGCCTTCCAGAACGTCGACGAGCGCATACTCACCGACCGACCCGAGGTTGACGAGGGCGCGGGCGGCGTTCAGGCGCACCCACCACTCGCGGTCGGTCGCCAGCTCTTTCAAGGTCGGGATGGCTGAAACGTCGCCTATCATGCGCAGCGCGTTCGCCGCCTGCGCCCGGACGGGCCAGTTCTCGTCCCCGGCGGCGTCGAGGAGTGTCGGAACGTAGTCGGGGTCTCCGATCTTACCCAGCGCCAGGGTAGCCTGCGCCCTGAGGTCGGTTTCCCGGTCTCCACGTACTATCTCTTCCAGCGCCTGCCCGCCTTCTGATGTCCTCATGTTGCCGAGGACCCTGGCCGCGAGGATGGGAGAGTGGCGATCTTCGCCCGAGAGGGTTTCCACCAGCGGCTCCACCGCCGTAACCCCGACGCGCTCCAGGTTTTCGGCCACCCGGAGGCGGGTGAGTTCCGAAGGGTCGCGCAGAGTTTCGGCGAGCGCCCGTGCCGCCTCCGGCGTCCCGATGCGGGCCAGAGCCCGCGCACCGACCGCCCGAACCGTCTCGTCCCTGTCGGAGAGAAGTTCGGAGAGGGGGCCGGCGGCGGGCGGGCCTCCGAGAAAGCCGAGGTACTCACCCGCCCTCGCCCGGTCCCAGCGTCGCCCGGAACGGAGCATGGAAAGATACCTCTCTACCAGGCCAACGTCTACAGACAACCGCAAGATGCGCTCCTGTTCGGAGCCGCGCAGCACTTTCAAGTACTCGACTATCGAAGTTGCGAGCGCGTCCATCTCCCGAGGGCGCAGTCGCCGTAGACTGCGTCTAACCTGCCCGGTCGCCAGGAACTCGTCCAGGACGACGTACACTCTTTGCGACCTCGCCTCCATGCGGCGCTGTTTTACTGAGCGGACGGTCCTGTTCCCTATCGTCAGGAGTACCGCGAGCACGTTGAAACCAAGCATGACTGCGAACGCGATCTCTACTAATTCCAGGCTGCCCATATCTTCTTTATATTGTCGTCCGTCTTACAGTAAAGCTTTAACCCGGCGGCAGACTTGTTTCATGCCCTATATAATGATAGCGGTAGGTATTTACAAAAAGATATACGGAGGTGTCCGGTGGGCGCGAACGACGCCGCGACAATACTCATAGCGGACGACGACCGGATCATCCGGCGCATAGTCTCCGTGAAACTCTCGGGGCTCGGTTACACGGTCTCCGAGGCGGCCGATGGCCAGGAAGCTATCGACCAAATTGGGGAGACGCTCCCGGACCTCGTGATAACGGACAGCCAGATGCCAAAGGTGGGCGGCATACAGTTGATCCGGTCGCTCCGGGGGAGCGCCAACCCGGAGTTGGCCTCCTTGCCGATCATTATGCTCACCTCCCGGAGCGGCGAGCGAGACGTGATCGAAGGTCTCGAAGCGGGCCTCGACGACTACGTTGTAAAACCTTTCTCCCCGGACGAGCTGGCCGCCAGGGTCCGCACCATTCTCTGGCGCGTGAAGAGAAACAACTGACGACGGAGAGAACCTGCGCTACAGAGAACCGCTTTGGACTCGTATCCGGTTCCGCCCGGATTCTTTAGCTCTATATAGGGCCGCATCAGCCTCTCTGAGAAGCTCCTCCCCGGACTTGGGCTCCGTAGGCGTGAGTTCGGCTACGCCGGCGCTGATGGTTAATACTTCCGCTACGCCCTGAGCCTCGTGCGGGATGGCTAACTCCTCCACGGCGCGGCGCAGGCGCTCCGCAGCGTGGGTAGAGTGTTCCAGAGACTGCTCCGGGAGTATGACCAGGAACTCCTCTCCTCCATAGCGGTAGGCGATATCGCCGCTGCGAAGATGCTCTGAGATGGTGCTCGCGACCCGACGGAGGATCTCGTCTCCGGCCAAGTGTCCGTAGTGGTCGTTGTAGGGCTTGAAGAAGTCTATATCGTAGAGCACGGCGCCGTAGGAGTGCCCGTAGCGATCTACGCGTCCTCTCAAGTTCAGGAGGTCCTCGTGCAGCCGGAGCCGGTTGCCCAAGCCGGTCAGCGGGTCCTGGCGGGCCTGATCGAAGAGGCGCAGGTTCATCTCTTCGAGCTGTGAGTTTTGTGTTGCGAGCTTGTGATGAAGTGAGGTGACGCGGGCGGCGGAGACCAGGCGCACCTGCAACTCGTCCCGGTCCAGCGGCTTCGAGAGGTAGCCGTCCGCCCCGGCTTCGAGGCCCTCCAGCAGGTGGTCCCGGTCCCCGAGCGCCGTGAGGAAGATGAAGTACGTGTAGTTTTCCCGATCTTCTTCCCGGATGTGGCGGCAGAGTTGTAGACCGTCCATTCCCGGCATCAT
>JBBPZK010000113.1:0-2198 GCA_038199155.1 Rubrobacterales bacterium
CTCGCCCGCTCTCCGCAACGTCCCTCAGAATAAGCCACGTCGCGGGACGGCCCATATAAGTTATGGGCTCGGCTACTACTTCGACGTTGATCACCCGTCCGTCGAGCCGGACCCATTTCTGTCTTACAGGCTTTGCGGGTTCCCCCTCTCCGGGAAGTCCGGTCCCTCTTCCAACGGGTTCACGATAATCAGGATGGACGAAGTCCTGTATCGGCCTGCCAGAGATCTCTCCCGGAGAAGCCGCGCCCAGGAGCTTGCTCCCCGCGGTGTTCGTGTAGACGACGACGCCGTCGCTTTGCAGCACTACGGCATCCCGGAGAAACTCCGCAAGACGGCGGGATGCTCCGTCACCATTTCCGAAAAACTCGTCTGTGCTCTCGCGGTGCATCCTGTTTGTCGCGCCCACCTTACAACGCAGAACGCAACGGCGCTCGTTGTTTCGTATAAACGAAGGTCTTCTGTACTATCGGCAGTTTACTGTGTCTTCGGAACAAACACTACTAGACTTTAACCCCTCGGCCGCCGACGAGGATATATCCTCGTCGGTACGACCCTCTCTAGCGGTAGCGCCTGGTCTTCGCCGACACCGACTCGAAAGCGGCCCTCTCGGTCGCATCGTCCAGAGGGTCCAACTCGAAGGTATCGTCCACACGTCGGACGGCTTCCAGGATGAGCCGGTCGGTGAGCCACGGGTTTTTGGGTAACAGCGATCCGTGTAGATATGTGCCGTAGGCATTGTTGCGCCGAGCTCCCTCGGTGCCGTCCTCGCCGTTGTTGCCGTACCCGGCGACCACCTCACCTAGAGGCTCCTCGTCCCCTAGATAGGTTCTTCCGCCGTGGTTTTCGAAGCCGACGATCTCCCGCTGTTCTCCATCAGGCGAAGCAGGCGCCCGGACACGGACCAGAACGTTGCCGATCAGACGCTCCTCATCCTGCTTGCGCGGCTCGGTGTGAAGGTCGAAAATCCCTACGCCCGGCAGCTTCTCACCCTCCGGCGTCTCGTAATAGTGACCCATGAGTTGGTAGCCGCCGCACACCCCGAGCACCACGCCCCCGTCCTCGACGACGGCCCGCAAATCCGCGCCCTTCGATCCCGAGAGGTCTTCCGCGAGCAATGCCTGCTCCCGATCCTGCCCGCCGCCGAAAAGAAACAGGTCACACTCCGTAGGCCGAATACTCTCCCCGAGCCCCACGTCCACGACCTCGACGCCGATACCACGCCACTCGCAGCGTTTCTTGATGGAGATGACGTTCCCCCGGTCCCCGTAGAGGTTCATCATGTCCGCATATAGGTGATGTATCGTCAGTTTCAGGGTTCCTCCCTTCGCTTGTCACAGCGTCTCAGCCGGTCAGCTTGTCAGCTTTTCCCCGAGTAAGCGAACCCCCGGTCCGCAAAGCGAAGCTTTCTCCAGATGATAGCGTCGTTTCCACCCGGAGGACTTTGCTCTTGCTGATGAGCCGCTGAAGGCGGCGTGCTGACCTGCTGACAAGCTAAAGTGCTCACACGCTAATCCTCCCAGAACGGGTGCGTGTAGCCGAGTTCGCTTAAAGTTTTGCGGATCTCCAGCATCGCCGTGTAGGTAGGCAACACGTAGAGCGTCTCGCCCGGCGGCGTCGCAGCGAGCGCTTTTTGGATGGCTTGTTTCCGATCCGGGATGACCTCTCCGACCGGAAGCTCGGCGTACTTGAGGCGCACGGCCATGTCCTCGGCCCGGATGCCGCTGACCATGAATGGCGGTCCGCCGTTTCCGGCTCCGTTGTGCGACCGTGCGTCGGCGAGCATCTCGAAGTCTACGTCCCACAGCCAGGAGACGTCTCGACCGTCGGCGTCGTTGTCGTTTATGGCTATGAGGACGTTGGCGGCTTCCTCTCCGGTAACGAAGGTTCGGAGGATCTCGTTAAAGCCCACGGGGTTCTTGATCAGGAGCAGGAAAGCCTCCCTTTCTCCCGCCCGCACCCGCTCGACCCTCCCGAAAGCCCCCCCGAAAGCCGCCAGCCCTTCCACGATCTCGTCCAGCCCTATTCCGGCTTCTCCGGCTACCGCGGCTGCAGCCAGCGCGTTGTACGCGTTGTAGAGTCCCGGAAGCTCTACCTTGGCCTCACGCTCTCCGACCGGCGTGGAGAGCGTGAACCTCGAACCTCGCGCCCCGTCGAGCCGGACATTCGTCGCCCGGTAGTGAGGCTCCGGGCGCGAGAAG
>JBBPZK010000114.1:0-16497 GCA_038199155.1 Rubrobacterales bacterium
CCTGCCTATCCTGGGTCGCCGAGCAGATAGTGTCGAACAACTCGAAGTGCTCGTCGAGGTTCTCTTCGCCGTAGCGCTCTATCATCGCTTTGCGAAGCTCCGCCCCAACGGCCACCGTCTCGCTCATGAGCATCGTGGTCTGGTTGGCGATCCCGACGCGCTTCAGGTCCTCGTCCGGGTCGAAGTCGGGGCTCATGCCGTGGGAGAGGTTCTCTCTCAGTTCGTTGGCGTCTATCTTTCCGAGGATAAAGTCCGTGACGTATGCGGTCTCTTTGAGGTTCCGCACGATCAGGTATTTGCCGCTGCCGCCGTCTTTGTAGGTCTGGGAGGCGGTCGCCTTCGTCTCCTCGTGGTAGTACTTGCCGTGGATGATGCTCGTGAAGTCCTTTTTGGCGTAGCGGGTGACTCGCTTCCACACCGAGAGTACGGAGCCGCAGGTCGTATCAACCACGATGCAGTCGCGCTCGCGCAGCTTGTTCACCCAGTCCACGGGAGCCCCGAAGGCTGGCAGCAGGACCACGTCCTCCGGTCCCAAAGTGTCGAAAAGTTCGTCCGGGCGGCCGTTAAAGCCGTTTGAGAGGAACTGTATGTCCATCTCGCGCAGGCGGTCGTTCATGGAGGGGTTGTGGATCATATCGCCCGTTATGTAGATGTTCTTCTCGGGGAACTTCTCGCGGGTCTGGAAGGCGTAATCAACGGCCCTATCAACTCCGTAACAGAACCCGAACTCGTCGGCGAGGCGTAGCGTCAAGCCGTCGGTAGTGAAGGTGTTGCCGTTCTCGCGCAGCTTCTCGACCACCTCCGAACGGTAGTCGCGGTCGAGGAGATGCTGGACGTCGCCCCTCATCTTGAAACCTTTCCGGAAATACTTTTCCTGCTGCACATTCACCTCTCGTACTCGAGAACGCCTTAGTCTTACTACTAATTCTAAACCATCCGGAATCTCGCGTAGCGCCGGACGCGCTTCTTCGTGGATCGGGTGTACAATCCTTCGTCGTGGATAGGAGACCTACCATCATGTTCGCTGATGACGACCCGGAAACCCTCAAAGCGGCGGCCGACGTCCTGAGCGACGCCGGCTTCAGGGTCGTGAAGGTCGCAGACGGCCAGACCGCTCTACAAGAGTCGCTGAGTCGTAAGGTGGACCTCATCATCATGGACATCTCGATGCCTCAGGTGGGCGGCGTGGACGCCTGCCACTGCCTCAAGGCGATGCCGAAGACTTCAAAGATCCCCGTGGTCCTCATGGCCCACAAGAAAGATCCGGCGGCAAGGATGCTCGGAGAGCGGATGCACGGCTCCGTACGGGTCCTGCGCAAACCGTTCACCCCGGAAGACCTCGTCTCCGTGGCTCGCCAACTCATCAAGCCCAAGTCGCTGCTCCTCTAGGAGTCTGTCTTTGAGAGCCCTGATCTCCGGGGCCGGTATCGGCGGCCTTACAGCGGCGCTTGCCCTCCGAAAGATAGGGTTGGATGTCTCCGTATTCGAGCGGGCGGACGAACTTCGTGGAGCAGGCGCGGGTCTGGGACTGTGGTCGAACGCGACTCAAGCCCTACAGAGCCTGGGCCTCACCGACTCGCTGCGGGAGATCGGCGTTCCCGTAAAGCAGGGCAAAATACTCTCCAGCAACGGCCGGGTTCTCTCTAACATCTCCTTGGGAGAGACTCCGGCGACAGGCTTTCTCACTGTGCATCGATCGGAACTGCAATCCGCCCTTCTAAAGGAACTCGGTGACGGGGTCGTGGTTACGGACTCGGAGTGTGTAGGTTTCGCACAAGACGACGGCGTGACGGTCTATTTACGTGATGGGCGCGAGGAGCGAGGCGACCTGTTGGTGGGCGCAGACGGCCTCGGCTCGACCGTGCGGCGGCAGCTTTTTGGCAACTCCGAACCTCGCTACGCGGGATACACGGCCTGGCGTGGGATCTCCCGTTTCGAGCACGAGTTGGTCCGGCCGGGCGCGGGCTTCGAGTCGTGGGGCCGTGGTCTCCGGTTCGGGTGCAACAACCTGGGAGGCGACCGGGTCTACTGGTTCGCCAGCAAGAACGCCCCGGAGGGTGAGACTGATGGACCGGACGGTAGCCTTCCCGCCCTGCTAAAGATATTTCGCGGCTGGCACGAGCCGATAAGCTCCCTGATAGAAGCCGCCCGCGAGGAGGATGTCCGGCGAGATGATATCTACGACCGACCGCCCATGAAGAGGTGGGGCGAAGGACGTGTCACACTCCTTGGAGACGCGGCCCACCCGATGACGCCGAACCTCGCGCAGGGCGCGTGCCAGGCCATCGAGGACGCGGTTGTTCTCTCGGAGTGCGTGGGCTATGGAGAGAGCGGGGAAGTATCTCTGAAGCTCTACGAGAAACGATGCGCGGCTCGGGCGGCCATGTTCACGCGCCTCTCACGGCTCCTCGGCCGGGTTGGGCAGATGGAGACCCCGCTCCTTTGCCGGGCGCGCGACGCTCTCATCGCCGGAACGCCGGAACGTTTGCAGAGCAGGCAACTCCAGCGGCTTCTGGAGTATGGAACGTGAGCGAGTACGGTACGGAATTGAGGCTCGACGAGGTGCCGCGGCCGCCGCTATTTACGCTGGTCGGCGTCTCCGGCGAGTGGGCCTTCGAGGAGACCGTGGTCGGGGGCGAGATCTCGAAGGTCGGTGTTCTGTTCGCCACGTTGGAGATCGCCGAAGAGTTCTCCGGCGCCGCCGAGGAGCATGGCATGGTCGCTTTCGCCGGGCTTCCACCGCAAGAGGTTTCTAGCTGGGAAGCGGTTGGGGACTACGCGGCTTCCGGGGAGGACTACGTTTTGGTGATCTCCGCCGGGGGAGCGGGCCTTTTCCACGCCGGCGATGTTGCCCGGCACGCATCAGAGCAAACCTCCAAACCGCCGTTTCCGCTGTACGTCATGGCAGACGAGAGGGGAGAAGCGCCGCTCATATCCGTCGAGACGGGTGGGGAAGAAGAGCTGATCGTAGCCCTCTTCAGTTCTCCACAGAGGGCCGACGCCTTCCGCGAGAAAGCCGCGCACCTGGAACTGCCAGACACCCTCGGGACCATAGAAGACGACGACGGCCTCCGGCGACACGCCCGGATCGCCCGCGATGCCGGAGCCGTCTACGCCGTCCTAGACCCGGAGTCGGGGCCGGCGGAAGCTATACCACTGGAAGACTTGATCCACTAGATAAGCGCCTCAAAGATACAAGACTAGATCGTGGCGGTTCGAACGGCACGTCGGAGGTGGGCCGTTACTCAGCCAGGGACGGCGGCTTCGAATGGGTTTCTGTACCCTCGACGTTCAGGTAGGGAGCCTGGTTCAGTAATCCTGTAGGATGTGTGGGAGCTGGCATCCGGGAGGGAAAATTGGCTGATAGGAACGTTGGAGAACCGTTGGAGAATTTGCGTGAAGAGGCGCCGAGCCTATCGGACGCTTTTAGTCGGGGCAGGCTGGTCTCGGTGGCCGCCCGCACCGGCATAGACCTCGAAGGTTACGTCTGCGACCGGGACGGTGACGGTTTGCTGCTGGATATCCGGGACCCGAGCGGGGACCCGTCCGGCTACGAGTTCTTGCCCTGGTCGAGCATCGAGCGGGTTACGATCAGGGAGTAGCCTCACTGGTCTCCGGGATTTACAGGGCGGAGGGTTCCGCGTGAGGGTCTCCTGGCGTATCTTTTTTTGGAGACTCGCGCTGCTCGGGACGCCGCTCGCACTAACCGCCCTGATGCTCTTCCACCCGTCACCCTACGACGACGTGCCCGGAGCACTCATCCCGGCGGCCGGATGGTGGCTGACCCTGCACGTCTTGCAGTTCATCCTGTTCGCTCTGATGGGCGTGGCGTTGTACCTGCTGGTGGATGGATTGAAAGGCGCGGCGGCCACCATTTGCAGGCTCGCGGCGTTCGTCTTCTTGGTCTTCTACGCCGCCGGTGACGCCGTGGCGGGGATCACGACCGACATACTCGCCCGCAGCGCCCAGGGCCTTCCGAATAACGAGCAGGCATCGTTCGCCGAGGCTATAAGGGCGATCTTCAGCGACCCGACCAAGAACCTCTTCTTCGAGATCGGCATCGTCGCCTGGGTCGTAGCGCTCGTCGTCGCCGCGTTCGCGCTGTATCGAGCCGGGGTGCCACGTCTGCCCATGATACTGATGATCCTACCGGCCCTCTTCTTGGACTTCGATCACGCCCTTCCTTTCGGCTCGCTCACGTTCGGGACTTTCCTTCTGATAGCGCTCTGTCTGGAACTCTACCGATTCCCGCTTCCCGACCGCCCCAGAAGAAGATATCCTGAGAGCCATGAAAATTAGAGACATATTCGGAGACCTGCCGGAGATCGAGACGGAGCGACTGCTACTCCGCAAAATGACTACAAACGACGCGAAGGACGTGTTCGGGTACGCCTCGGACTCGGAGGTTGCCCGCTACGTCGTGTGGGATACGCACCGCTCTATAAAAGACTCCGAGAGCTTCCTGGAACTCGTCGTGGAAGGCTACCAGAACGGAGAACTCGGAAGCTGGGGCATCGTGGACAAAGAGAGCGGCGGGCTCATAGGCACCTGCGGCTACGACGGCTCCTGGCTACCGGCGCATGGCCGGGCCGAACTCGGCTACGCCATATCGCGCGACTACTGGGGAAGAGGCCTGATGACCGAGGCCGTGGAAGCCCTGATCCGGTTCGGCTTCGACCGGATGGAACTCAACAGGATCGTCGCCCGTTGCTTCGCCCAAAACACTGCCTCCGAGAAGGTTATGCAGAAGATTGGAATGACCTACGAAGGCACGCTCAGGGAACACTTCTACCTGAAAGGCGTCTACCAGGACCTCAAGGTCTATTCTCTTCTGAAGGGCGAATACCGGCCGGGATGAACGACCTTTTTAGAGAGCTTCTTCGAGCGCGTCGAAGAGACGGTCCACGTCCTGTTCGGTGTTGTAGAGGTGTGGGGAGACACGCAGGCTCGCGCCCCGCACGCTGACGAAGACGTTCCGGGCGGCCAGCCGGGAGGCGAGGTCGGCGGGCGCGTCGGAGCCTATCTTGAGCCCGGTCATGTGCGGGACGCGCCGCTCGTCCGGTATTGTCCCCAGGCCGAGCTTCTCGGCTCTTTTCCCGATGAGAGCCGTCAGGGCGCCGATGCTCTCGGAGATTTCCTCCACGTCCCAGTCAAGGATTTGGCGCATCGCCTCGTTCGCCATCGGGAGTAGGACGAAGTTGCTGTGCTCCCCGACGTCGTAGCGGCGGGCCCCGGGTTGGAAGCCTTCCCGGTATTCGACGAGTCGGGCGAAGTCTTCACTGGCCTCGCGGTTGATCCAGTTGTGCTCTATCGGCACACCCTCCCGGCGGCCAGGACCAGCATACAGAAACCCGATGCTGTACGGCCCGAGCAGCCACTTGTACACCGCGCAGACCAGGAAATCCGGCCTCACCTCCGATACGTCCAGCGGATACGCGCCGAGCGACTGGGTCGCGTCTACGACAAGCGCCGCGCCGACCTCCCGGCAACGTCCGCCGACCCGCCGTAGGTCTACAAGAGAGCCGTCCGTCCAGTGGCAGTTTGGAACGGCGACGACGACGGTATCCTGGTCTATGCTTCCCACTGCCGCTTCCGTCCAGTCGTGGTCGTCAGGACGTTGCACGGTTACTAGGTTCGCGCCGCTGTTTTTCGCCAGTTCGCGCCAGGGATAGACGTTGGACGGGAACTGCTCCCCGAGCACCACGACATTCTGGCCTTCTTCTACCTCGATGTTCGCCGCCGCGACCGCGAGTCCGTAACTGGCGGATGGGACTATGGCTACGCCTTCAGGTTCGCCGCCGACCATCCGGGCGAATAGCTCGCGGGCCGTCTCCGGTCCGCCGAAGAAGTCGTCCGGCGTTATCTCCCAGGGGCTCGATTTTCGTACCAGGGCTCGCTCGCCGGCTTCCCGCACGGCGCGGAGTTGTGGGGACATGTAGGCGCAGTTGAGGTAGGCGACTCCTTCGGGGACCTCGAACAGGTTGCGTTGGGAGGGCAGGGTCACGGGCGGTCCTTTCCGGCGTTGAGGGTCTTCAGGAGACGGGAAGTGGAGATCAAAGCTCCACCGAGCACCGCCGGTATTCCGCCGCCGGGATGTACTGACGCCCCGACCCTCCATAACCAGGGTCGCCTCCGATTAGAATAGCGAGGCCGGTGGAGCGGGCCGCTCATCCAGAACGGCCTCACCGCCCCGTAGAGGGCACCGCCCGAAGATCCCCAACCTCCGAAGTAGCGGGGATGGAGGACGGTATGATCGCCGAAATACTCCGTGACGGGCTTTGGCAGCCCGATCTTGCGCGACGCCCGATCCATCTCCCGGACGACGAAGGGGTCGTCCAACCCGTACTCTTCCCCATTTGCCGGGGCCGTAAAGAGGAGCGCCAGCGTGCCTTTCTCGTTCGGGTACACCTCTCCGGGCCGGTAGTAATTCACGAAAGCCATCGTCTCGTCCGGCTCCTCTCCGGTTTCGAGGCTCCGGTAGAGCTCACCAGGGTCCGAGGGCAGGATGACGCCGTGGTTGGCGACGCCGACGGGCAACTCTTTCCGGAGCGCCGCGTAGACCGCCACCCCGGAGCAGGAGAGCTTCTTCCGGGACGGTTTCTCGCCGGACGAGAGAAGCCCTTCCAATCTCCCGGCGTCGAGGTCGCTCACCACCACGTCGGCTGGATACTCGCCCCCCGAAGAGATGACCTTGCCGGCTTCTATCGCGTGGACCGGCTCTCCGGTTCGGATTTCGACCTCCGCGTGCCGGGCGAGCCGCTCCAGGGCGAGCACGACCTCGTACACGCCGCCCTCGGGCGCCCAAACTCCATCCTCGGCCATGACCGCCGGCATGCTCGCGTACAGCGCCGGGGTCCGCGACGGGGCCACGCCCGCGTTTAGCGTGTGGATGGCGATCACTTCCCTCAATCCTTCCGGCAGCCATCCGAGGCTATCCAGGTAGCTCCGCGTCGTCAGCTTCGCGCCGTAGACCCGCAGTAGTTTCGTCAGGGCGGGGAGGGTCCGCCGGTCGGTTGGATCCGCGACGAGTAGCTTCGTGATCTCCGGCCCGAGATCGCCGTGAACCTTCGCGAACTTCTCCCAAGCCCCGCGCCAGGGATGCCCCTCCGGGACCGGCAGAGTACACACTTCATCCCGGTAGAAGTACCGCCCGACCTCTGGCAGGCGCCGGAGCTTCAGGTCCGCCACTTCTGATGCTTCGCCGCTTTTACCTAGTCCGTTCCACCGGTGGAGCAGCTCTTCCCACACGCCGGGAAAAGTGACGAGTGAGGGGCCGGTATCTATTCTCTGTCCGTCGAGCGTAACGCGCCGGCTCTTTCCACCGAGCCAGGGGTTCGCCTCCAGCAGCGTGACCCGATGCCCGGCGCGGCCTAGCACGGCTGCCGACGCCAACCCGCCGATGCCGCCACCGACGACGACTACGCGGCTCACGGGTAGGCTCCGAGTGAGAGCGCCCCGACGAGTTGCACCCCGGCGACGGTCCCCGCTATATAAGGAAAGGCGATTGAGTATCTGTAGAGCCGGTGTCCAGTCTCCGGCGTCGGGTCCCTGTAGAGTGCTACGAGAAGACCTCCGGCTATCGCGGCGTTCACGAAGGCGACCGGCAGGTTGACGAGCGCGAAGCATACCGTGGCGAGCGTCCACCAGAGGCCGCTCCAGAGCACCACTCCTTTCGGCCCGAGCCTCACGGCTGTCGTTGCGATGTCTACCTTCCGGTCTTCTTCAACGTCCTGGACGGCGTCGAAAGTGTGCTTGGCGGCGCTCCAGGCCATGAGCCCTACGGCGGCGGGCCACAGGGGCGTTTCGCCGAGCGCGAGCGGTACGAAGACGAGCGGGAAAGCGTAGGCGGCGTTGCTCAGGGAGTCGAGGTATGGGCGGGCCTTGAAGCGCAGGGGAGGAGCCGAGTAGAAGACGAAGAGGAGGGCGTAGAAGATCATCCAGAGGGTTGCGCCGGGTGGCAGGAACAGTAGGAAGTATAAGAGGAACGGGACGTTTGCGAGCAGGACTCCCAGTTGGATCGGACGGACCTCCCCGGAGCTAATGCGGGCGCCTTCGAGGGTTCCTTTTCGGGGGTTTTTGGCGTCCGTTTCCTGGTCGAAGATATCGTTAACGCCGTAGATCAGGAGGTTGAACGGCAGCGTCAGCCAGAGGATAACCGGAAGCGCCTCCCAGCGCCAGAGGTCCCCGGTGAGCCAAACTCCGACCACGGCGGTGCCGACGGTGTTGATCCAGAGTACCGGCCTCGAAATATGCAAGAGCCGCCCGAACACGAAACTAATATATACCAGTAGCTTCTTCCTGGGACGCCTACGCTTCGTGGACCAGCCGCGATTTCTCCATATAGACTAACTGTAGTCGCGGCGAGACTACTTCCCGGCGGAATTCTGAGTAGCCTAGCCGGCGATAGAGCCGGAGGTTCTCCTCGCTGAGGTGTCCGGTGAAGAGTTCGTACCGATTCGCCGTCGCGAAGCGCTCCTCGATTTCGTACATCAAACGGGCGCCGAGGCCGCGCCGCCGCAACCTGGGGTGGACGATAAGCCGCCCTATGTGGCACGTTCCGTCTTCCAGATATCCTCGCACCGAGCCTATGACCTCATTCTGGCGGTGAGCCGCGAGAATGAGGCGTGTGTCATATTCGTGGAGAAGGTCGCCGAGTGATTGGGTTAGTGGTGGAATCTCATGGTCGTCGTAGATTTCGGCTTCGGATTGGTAGCAGAGCAACTGTAGCCCGAGTATGCTCTCCGCGTCGCTGACGCCCGCAGATCCTATCTCGATCTCCATGCTCCCGATAATATACTGAATCTTCTCTCCGCGACCGTGGACGAGAAGCTAACATGAAAGGGTGTTCAAATAGAATCTCCACGCTACGTCAATCCCCCTCGTCCTCGCCTGCGCCTTGCTCTTCGGGGCGGCGTTCTTCACGGTCCGGTTCCCGCACGTTCCGGGAGCCAGCGTGGGTTCCTACGTCTCCACGGCCTTGATCTCTGCCCCCGCAGTGGTCGCCCTCTGGCGCTATCTCGGCGCCCGCAGGGCGTTTCTCTCCCTGGTCCTTCTCTCGTTGTTCGGGTACGCTGTCGAAACGCTCGGGGTGGCGACCGGCTTCCCTTACGGAGAGTTCCATTACGGTGGCTCGCTCGGTCCGAAAGCCTTCGGGCTCGTTCCATATCTGTTGCCCGTCTCCTACGCGCCGCTCGTGATCGGGTCGGTCGCGGCTTCCGGCGCGTTTCGGTTTTCGATCCGTGTTCTGGTGTCCGCGTTGTTGCTAATCCTGATAGACGGCGTGCTGGACCCTGGAGCAGCCGCCCTCGGGTTCTGGGTCTGGCCGGATGGCGGCTCCTACTATGGGGTTCCCGCGAGCAACTACCTCGGGTGGCTCCTCTCAGGAGTTCTGGCCTCAGCCCTGCTCCTCGTCCTCGGCGGCTCGACCTGGCGGACCTCGACGCCCCGGCCCGGCCTGCTCGACAGCCTCGCGGTCGCCGTCTCCTTCTGGAGCGGGGTCGCGGTCTTCTCCGGGCTCGTCTTCCCGGCGCTCCTAGGGTTCGCGCTTCTCGCCTACCTCTTGCACCGCCGCTCACGACTCAAGATTGGACCCCGGTATAAACTTGGGACGGAGACGAAAGCAAAGAAGAGACCGGGACGGTAGAGATGCAGTGGGCAACGGCGGTATCGAGGAAGACTTCCTTTAGGGACGCCGTGCTCGAGTGCGCGGAGGACATCAGCCGCGAGCTCGGCCCCGGACCCGTCTCTCTCGTCCTCGCCTTCGTGACGCCCCACTTCGCCGATTACTACTCCGGGCTGCACGAGCGCGTGGAGCGATACCTGGAGCCCGAGACGTTCGTCGGTTGCTCGGGAGGCGGCGTCATAGGCGGGGGAGAGGAAGTCGAAGGCGCCCCCGCCGTTACCATCACCGCCGCCCGTTTGCCCGGTGTTAGCGTCCGGGCATTCCACCTCAACGGGCCTCTGCCGGACCTGGACGGTCCCCCCGACGCCTGGGAAGAGTTGCTCGGAGTTCGCAGAGAAGAAGAGCCGCAGTTCGTGCTACTCGCCGACCCGTTCAGCGGCCGACCGGAAGCATTGCTCGCCGGGCTCGACTACGCCTTCCCGGAATCGGCCAAGATCGGCGGCCTCGCCAGCGGCGCCGCTTCTCCGGGCCTGAACGCCCTCTTCCTGAACGAAAAAGTCCACGACGAGGGTACCGTCGGGCTCGTCCTGAGCGGCGACGTGGTCGTGGATACAGTAGTCGCCCAGGGCTGCCGTCCCATAGGCGAGACGATGACCGTGACTGGTTGCCGGGGCAACGTCCTGCAAGAGTTGGACGGGAGACCAGCCCTCGAAACACTCCAGGAGCTTTTCACCACCCTGGACGAGCGCGACCGGCAACTCGCCGGCACCGCGCTGTTCGCAGGCGTCCTTATGGACGAGTTTAGGGAGGAGACGCGGGTCGGGGATTTCCTGATCCGGAACATAGTCGGCGTTGACCCCGGACGGGGCGTGATCGGGATCGGAGAAAACCTCCAGGAGGGAATGCGCCTCCGCTTCCACGTCCGCGACGCCGAAGCATCCGCCGAAGACCTCCACACCATGCTCACCAGCTACGAAAAGACCCTCGAAACTCCCGCGAACGTCTCCGGCGCTCTCCTCTTTTCCTGCCTCGGACGCGGCGAAGGACTCTACGGCCAACCGAACTTCGACACCGGCGTCTTCCAGGACCACCTCGGCAAAGTCCCCGTCGGCGGCTTTTTCTGCAACGGCGAAATAGGACCCGTCGGCGGCTCAACCTTCCTTCACGGATACACCTCCTCCTTCGGCCTCTTCCGGCCCCGAAACAGCTAAAAACACCGCCACAACGAGGTTTTTGTAGCGGATACGTTACTTTTGTTAAAAATTGGTTAAAATTGGCCTTCCGTTTGTTAAACGACTGTGCTATACACGTGTAAGGTTGCCGGAGACGTTCTAGCCAGGAGTTAGTGAATGATCCAGGAGGCGGTTGTAGACACCGGAAGTGGGCAGGCTTTGCGGGAGAGCCAGGCCTACCGGAGTGGTTGGGAGGACGGGCGTTTTGGTCCTCGGAGGTCTTTCGCGGAGCATCCGGGCCTGGCGAGTTTGCTCGACCAGGACCGTCTGGCTTACTATCGCGGACATCGCGAAGGCCGTCGCGTCCGGGAGATGCTCGGAGTGAGCGCGCTGCGCGCCTGAACCTCTTCCACACCCACGAGAAAAAGCCTCGGTAGCTGTATTGGAGGGGGGCTCCACCACCGAGGCTAACCTATTATGGGCCAACTCGTATAAGGAGCTTATGTAGATCCTGTAACGGTTTAGATACGATTGGTTGAGAAACTGTTACGAGACCCGCTTTGAAGATCTGGAGAAGCTCCAAACTTACTCGAAGAAAGCTTACGCCTTTCTCGAACCGTCGATGAAAGGCTGATCGGCTGAATAGCTGAATAGCTGAAAACCTTTTCAGAGACGGCCAGAGCGGATGATGCCTATTAGCAGGGCGAGGCCGAGGATGGCGGCGAAGACGAATCCGATCAGGCCGAATACGCTGACCCCGAGCAGGGTTGCGCCGGTCTTCGAGAAGATCCCGAGCATCGAGGACCCTATTATGAGGGCGGCCACGAGGAGGGCGAAGACGAGCCGGTTGGCGAGTATGTCAACCTTTGAGATGAGATCATCCAGCCCTTCATGACGGAACCGCACTTCCACCTCGCCGTCTTTCAACTCGTCGAGCAACTCGTGGACCTGGCGCGGATAGTCTGCGTAGGTGTCGGGCTGGGCCAGGCTCCGGGCGGCGCGGGCGACGACCCGTTTCGGGTCTCTGAAGCGGGAGATCATCTCTGCTGCGGCGTCCGCTGCGGCAACGGTCCCGACGTACTCAGTGCTTTTCGTCTCTTCACCGACGGCCCCGACCGCCAACTCTTCGGCTGCGGCCAGCGAGTTTAGCAGCATCGCTACCTCGATAGGGAGTTCCACGCCGCCCCTTCGGAGGGCTTCCATGCTTCTCCCCCGGATCTCCTTTAAGCTGTGCTCTCGCCAGAGCGGGCCGCCGAGCGAGCCGAGTGTTTCGCGCAGCTCGCGCCGCAGGTCCGAGGTGTCTTCCGGGGTGGCGCTACCGGCGAGCGGCAGCGTGCGTATGAGGCTTTCCGCGTCTTCACGCCGCACGGCTGCGAGGACTTCGGCGACGCCCCGCATCCTCTCGTCGTCCAGGGCGAAGACTTCGGTCGGATCCGTGAGCCACAACTCTCCATCAGATATTAGGAACCGCTCCGGTGTCACGTCCGGGAGGAACACTCCCTCGACCAGCGCCAGCCGGATCAGGGCCGAAGAGACCTGGCGAAACCCTTCTTCCGTGAGAGGCTCCAGAGAGCTTAGGGCTGGCGTCTCGAAGGTTATGCAGCGGTCCGTCGAGTAACTTCTGTGCACCTCCGGTGTCCGCAGACCGATGTTCCGGAGGTCTCGCAGTCGGTGCGCGTTCTGGGCGGCGGAGTACATATCTCTTCGGTGGGCGGCGTGGCCGGTGAACCCAGTCGAGACCTGTACCGGGTCGAGCGGCAGTCGGGCTCCAAGCCTCCTGCGCGTAAGCTCTGCCACGGGGCGCATCGCCAGGAGGTCCCGGCGCACTCCTGGGCGGTCGATCACCACCAGGGCCGCCCGCCCGCCCGGTAAAACAGCGCGATGAGACTGTGTAAAAACGCCGGTACGGGTAGGTGCTTCATCGAAATCGAGGAACAGCCGTTCGATCGTGTTGCCCAACTCCCGCTCCACGCGAGCCCTCACCTCCGCCGGGGTCACCGGTTTCACGAAGACAGACGCCCGGCCGAGTTCCTCCGCGACATCCCGTGGGATCAGGTCTCCACGCGCCGAGAGAAAGCGGCCAAGTTCCGCGAAGGTGGGGCCAAGCTCCTCGAAAGAGAGGCGAAGCCTGGGACCGATCCTGCTCGTATCCGCCCGGCTGCGACGGAAGGCGAAACGTCCGCCGAAGACGAACCCGAACCCGTAGCGAGCCCCGACCCGCGCTATACGCGCCACCCGCCGAGTCGCGCCCTGCGGAGATGCCTCTGCTGGCCGGTCCATATCCACCGAAAAAGCATAACAGCAATCCGCAGCCGGCAACCGCGAGAGCCTCGGCGCAGACTGGTTGTTGACCTTCACGGGCCGGAGTCTCGTCCTGCTAGAATGAGAAAGAACCCGAAAAAGAGGAGGAAATTTGCAGTACGTCCACACTTGTTACAGGGTCCTGGATCTCGACCGGAGCATAGACTTCTACACCAACAAGATCGGCCTGGAGCTTGCCCGCAAGAGCCCCGTCGGCGGCGACGCGACCAACGCCTTCTTCGCCGTTCCCGGCGACCCGGAGCCCCGTCTGGAGCTGACCCTGAACCATGACCAGGAAGAGCCCTACGAGCTAGGCACCGGCTACAGCCACGTAGCCTTCACCGTCGAAGACCTGAACGCGCTCGCCGAGAAGATGGAGCAGGCCGGAGGCGTAGACTTCGAGAGTAAGCCGCACGCGATGGGCGGCGGGAGCACCCGCCTCTTCTTCGTAAAAGACCCCGACGGCTACCGCATAGAGTTCATAGAACGCGGCTAACCACCCAACAGCAAGAGCGACAAAGCCTCCCACCGTCGCGCGTCTGTAGGCGAGAGTCGATAGCCTAAAGTTACGCGGCAAACGTGTCGATACCACTTTGCAGATATGGGCGCGCGACAGTGGACAAAGAACCTGCGAAAAGATCAACGCGGCTTCACGCTGCCCGAACTCCTGGTGACCATCGCCATAATGGGCATCCTGCTGGCGATAGCCATAATCATCTGGCTCGGTATTCTGGAGCAACGCCGCGTAGACGCCGCCGCCAACCAGTTCGCCGCCGACATGCGGCTCGCTCACGCCAAAGCCACGAATCAACTCACCGACTGGCGGGTTGTATACACAGTGGGAGAAAGGAATTACAAGCTAGTCAAGCTCAACGCGCCCTACGATGGTTCCGGCGCTGCGACTCCGAGCGTGGATACTGGCGCGACCATTTCTCGTTCGCTGCCCGAAGGCACTAAGATACTCTCCTCCAACAACGCAGCAGACCCTAGCAACTCTGGAACGGTGCCGCCCAGCGCGGCGGGAAATACGAACACAATTGAGTTCAACTCCGATGGTACGGTGCGGGCGTTGAGTGGGTACTCAGGTACCGTCATGATCAGTTCCACCGATGGAGATCCAAAGCACGACATAACATTCGTGGCTGCAACGTCGAGGGTCGAGATTGTCAACTAAGGCTGTCAAGAGCGAAGCGGGCTACTCGATGGTAGAGGTGCTGGTCGCCATCCTGATCCTCGCCGTCGCCATCATCCCGATGGTCGGCATGTTCGACGCCGGGCTACGGGCGGCCGTCGTGGGAAGTAACTACGATCAGGCGCGGGCGCTGGCGAATTCGAATCTGGAGAAGGTAGAGGCTATGAGCTACCAGAACGCGGTTGCCAACTACAAGCCGGTCAACGCCCCTACGCCCGGCTCTCCGGTCTCTTGCGATCAAGGTATCTACACCTGTACGGTGACGACGAAGTACGCCTCACAGAACTCTGGCTCGGTCGCACCGGACTCATCTGCCCGGACCATGATGCAAGTCGAGGTGAGGGTTTCGTGGAACAACGGCGGTCCCTACTCCACGACCGGGTTGAAGGTTAAATGAAGAGTCTGCTGAAAAATAGGCTCGTGCGCGACCAGGGCGGGTTTACGCTCGTGGAGTTGTTGGTCACGATGGTAATGATGACAATCGTGATGTTCGCGCTCTACAGCATCTTCGACACGGGAATACGGGTCTTCAGCTTCGGCAACGACAAGGTAAACGTCGCCGAGAACGCCCGGATCGGTTTAGAGAAGATGGAGCGTGAGATCAGGGCGGCGTACCCTTACGATAAAGCTGGTGTCTCAGGCTCCGTAAACAACACAGTCATCGCGAGTGATCTTACCAAGCCTAACATCATTACTTTCGGAAACGACTTGAACCAAAATCGTATGATCGACACCGGAACCAACGAGATTATAACCTACAGGCTCAGTTGTACAGGTCCGCCGTATACGCTTCAAAGGATCAACGCCGCAGCGTACCAGTGTGGCTCTGGTGGTTCGGGCAATTATGGAGATCCGGTGGTGGAGAACGCCAAGCCTGGCGGACTAGAATTTCATTACTACTCTCAAACAGGGCTCAACGGTACAGGTTGTCCGAAAGAAGATTCTACGGGGAACCTCATTCCGGAGGCGACTAGCGAACCAGACGTGAAAATGGTCTGTATCAAGCTTACCGTCGAGATAGACCGGGGGAGCATGGGCAAAAGGACCCAAACCTTGACCACGGACGTTGCTCTGAGGAACCGGACGGGATAGATGTTGAAGAGATTTATAAGAGATGAGTCGGGGGTCGCACTCGGGTTGGCGATCATCATGGTCGTCCTGATCGGGGTGATGGGAGCCGGGCTGCTGGTCTTCGTGAACACGGACCTACAGAACGTCGTCGAGGTCAACGGTGGACAGAAAGCTCTCAACGCCGCCGACGCTGGCATACAAGCAGCCAAGCGCCAACTGCTCTCAGATGCCTCGAAAAGTAGATACGATAGCAAGAGCCCGAATCCGGACGGCAAGACGGATTCTGCTTGGTCATCCGCTGGAGCCGGTAAAGACATAACGTTCAACGGCGACACAGTGAACGTGAAGGTACAGTACCTCGCACCTTCTGCGATCACGAGCCAGGTCAAAGATCCATCCTACGCGCCTGAACTTCTCACCTCGGGAACCAACTACACTGACGGCAAGAACTACTTCAAGGTGGTCTCAACCGGCACTTTCGGTGAAGCGAAGCGAAAAGTCGAGGCGATCTACTACACGAACGATCTTGGTGTACCCAAAGGGTACTTCACGCCCAACAACATAACGATCAACGGTGGCGCGAGCGTGGATGGGGTCAGCCTTTTCGCCCTCGGCAACGTGACTCTCAACGGTGGAGCGAGCGTCACGGGAACCGATCAGATCTACGGCAACTGGAGGAACTCCTGGAACCCAACACCCCGCTCGACGAGCGATGCCGGAATCGGATCGGTCGGGACAATTAGCGGAAGGGTGGCCGGACGAGACTACGATTCGACTACCTGTCCGAAGTTCGTGCAGGAGTTGAGTTTACCTGGATGCGCGTCTTCGCCACAGAAAATCACGTTCCCCTTCGATCCCGCTTCTCAGACCGGACAGGCGGACCAGGAGCGCCTCAACTTTCTCCGCGAAGAGGCAAAGGCTAGCGGTGCCTACTATCCGTCAGGCGGAGGAACAGTTAACCTGGGATCGGCGGCCTTTCCCTGGCCCACTAATGCTACTGACAGGACGGTAGTGTTCGTAGATTTCACGTCCGGGGGCGGCACTAACAGGGTGGACTGGGAGGTCGGAAGCGAAAGCGACCCGCCGGTTAAAGGTACCCTGGTGGTCAAAGGAGGTAACCTCAGGATTACTCAGCATAA
>JBBPZK010000115.1:0-9979 GCA_038199155.1 Rubrobacterales bacterium
ACATCCTGCCCGTGGACTGAAAAACCCCGAGAACAGCCAGTGCGTACAGAGTGACCGCCAGAGCCGGCCTGCCAAGTATCCCGAGGGCGCCGGACACGAGTAGACGGTTCAGATACCCCAGTAGACGCTCCAACGTACGCTCCACCACTACCATCCTTCTCGTCTCGACCCGCTACTTACCAGGGCTCTGCGACCAACCACGGAAACCGCTGTTGTAGAAATCATCTTCTCCGGATCCGAAGACCATTCCTCAGCCGCAGCCATCATCGCCTACCTACCTGATTATAGAGAGCTTATCAGCTTGATGGACGATACGCTTTTATCGGGAGCGTAAACCGGACGCGAAACGGCCTGATACAACGGGAGATCACATAAAGGATAGAGTCCGGGCGGCAGCAGCCTACACTGCCCGGATAGGAGGAACTTTGGCCGAATACGACCATCTCGCGAACCTCTACGACCTGGAGTACGACCACGACTACGATGCTCCTTTTTGGCTGGCGCTGGCGGAGCGCGAATCCGGTCCGGTCGTCGAGTGGGGCGCCGGAACAGGACGCCTCGCCCTCCCGCTCTCGGGCGCGGGCCACGAAGTCACAGCCGTCGAAGTCTCGGAGCAAATGGTCGAGAAGGGACGCAAAAAGGGCCGCGCCGTAAACTGGGTCAGCGGCGACATGCGTAACGCGAACCTCGAAAAGCGCTACGGCCTCGCCATCTGCGCCTTCAACTCGTTTTTGTGCCTGCTATCGGTGGATGATGCGCTCGCCTTCTTGAACAACTCAGCAAAGCACCTGGAGCCCGGCGGATTACTCGGGATAGGAGTCGCAGCGTTCTCGCCGGAGGAGCTTTCGGACCCGCCCGGCGGCCCGGAACTACGCCACGACTTCACCCGTGAGTCGCCAGGAGGTATGCTGGACCGTTTTTCCGTTTCGCGCTACGATCCGGCCTCGCAACTGCTCGAAATGCGTCTGTTCTACGAATTATTCAACGTCTCCGGAGAGCTGGAGAACCGGCGGGCGCACGACCTGACCATCCGGGTAGCGGGCCGCGGCGAACTGGAACTGATGCTCCGGCTATCAGGCTTTGAAGTCGAGGCTGTCTATGGAGGTTTCGAGGGAGAAGAGTTCTCTGCAGAGAGCGACCACTTGATCTTCCTTGCCCGCAAAGGCCAGGCTCCCTCGGAAGACGCGGCACAGGATAGTGGATCAAGGCTCAGGCGGAGCGCTCCCTATCCGACCGGCTTCTTCCGGCCCAGCACGTGAATCAGGCGAGCCATGCTCCGGTAAGGGTCTCTGCGTCCGGCCTCCCACTCCGCCTCCAGTAACTCCGGCAGGTCCGCTCCTGGTTCCTGATCCCCCAAATGGTCGGTGAAAATCCGGACCCCGGACCACTGCTCTATCCCGACTCCGTGCTCTTCCAACATTTCCGAGATCCCGGCGACGGTGTGAGCCCGATTCTCGACCCCAAGGCGTCCTGTGTCCCGGTCGGAGTCGAACGCGGCGAGCGCATCCCGGTAGCGACCTTCGAGGGCGAGCCGCATCGCAAGAGAATCGGCGTTTTTGGTCAGGATGGAGATGAGAGCTCCAGACCGGGCGATGTCTGCGAGCGCACCGACTAGCGGTGCGGGATCCTCCAGGTACATCAGCACGCCGTGACAGAGTACCGCGTCAAAAGACTCACGACCGAGGATAGAAGGAGCCTCTTCTCCAGGTCCGGGTACGAGCCGGACGCGGTCCCGTACCTTCTCGTCTTCGGAGTCGAGGGCTCTCCGGGCTTTCCTTAGCATCTCTTCTGATTGGTCGAGTATCGTTAATTCGTAGCCCCGGCGAGCCAGCGGTAGCGCCTGATGTCCCGCGCCGCCGCCTACGTCGCAGATGCGGGCCGGTGATCCTACGAGGTGTTCGGCCAACTGCCGGTCCACGAGCGTCTGCCGGACGACTCCCCGCAGGGTCTCGTAGTGCTTCGGGAAGCGTGTGGCGAGGTCTCTGGTCCAGCCGGTCACGAGGGTGCGTTTGAATCGAGGTTCCGTTGGCGGACGGGTCGGGACCTCGGCACGAAGCGCGGGACTAGTTGGCAGTAGCGACGGTAGGGATCTCCGAACCTATCGCGCAACTCTCGTTCTTCGAGGGGGAGCTGGAGGGCGAGTTGGGACAGGTAGAGCGCCGCGAGGACGAGTAGCAGCCAGTTTCTCGTTAGGAGCGCTGTACCAAGGATCAGACAGAAGTCCGTATCGTAGAGCGGGTTCCGGACGTAGCGGTATGGTCCCTCCAGGACGAGGCGTTGGGGGACGTTGTTCTCTTCGGCCCCGGCGCCCGGTGGGAAGAGCGCCCCGGCGAAGAGCAGCCGCGCCCAGCCCATCTTCCCGACCGCCCAGGTCCCGACAGCGACCGAAGCGACGACCAGGGCTCCCCCGATGACCTGCAAGAGCAGAGTTCCTCCCCAACTCCAACCCAGCCACCACGGCGCGAGCAGGAACAGGATGAGCGTCGTCCCGCCCCAGAGCCCGACGACCTCTACCAGATACCACGCCCAGATCCCCCGCCGCCTCAGCCAGTCCCGCCAGAAAGAGAGAATAGGATAAGTGACCAGGTCTATGACGATCATGCCGGCGTAGAAAGCCGCCACGAAGACCGGCAGCAACACCCACCGGCCCAATAAAGCGTCTCCGATAATGCACACGAAAAACGACACGGCCCACGCCACGGCGGGCGCCGGATGTCTCTCCCCGCGCGATGTTACCCTGACTTCCACCCCGAGTATTCTACAGTACTCCCCGCGCAGGAACGGGCAGCCCGAGGAACCTCCGGGAGAGTTCTCTGCCGACGTTCAGGACTCTGTACATAGCGGGGGCGCTATCCTCCAGGACCCGAACGACGCAGAGGCCGGACGAGGGAGCGCTGGCGGAAGCGAGAGCGCCGGATAAATCAGAGAAAGCCTCGTGCAATATATCCGCCAGCGGTCCGAGGTCGGTTGGGGTGCAGACGTAAGCCGCCGCGAGGTATGAGTAGCCGCCGAAGTGCCCCCGGACTCCGCCGGAGAGGTCGAAGCCGTCCACGACCTCCGGCGCGCCGTTTCGCCAGACTTCGACCCTGCTCTGGAGTCGTTCGAAGGCGAACCGCTCCCCGCGCGCCAGGCGTCCAGCCGAGAAGGAATCCCAGGTGAAGAGGGTCGCGTCCCACGCCAGGTGGAAGGTGGTTTGCTGACGATAGTTTGATGCAGTGTAGGGGATCAGGTGGTGCGGCGCGTACTCAAGGAAAGCCCCTTCTCCGACGTGGAACGCGGCCTCTTGGCCGGACTCCGTGCCGCGGTACGCTTTGTTCGCGGCCTGGGTGAGCAGGGTGGCGGACGAGCCGGGAGCGAGGCTCACCTCTAGTTCCAGGTGATCGCCGCCGAGGATGCCGCCGGAGGGGTTCGTGATCTGGACTTCCGGCGTCCCCGAGCCGTCCGGGTAGTTTGCCCGCACCGCCCCGAAAGGAGCCGAAGCATACCGCTCTTCGAGCACCGTCCTGCCGGGGCGCACCCCGAACGAGAGCCGCAACTTGCCGCGCTGCCTGGAGAGCGGTCGTGCCGAGACGGTATCCCCGAGCATCAAAGGCAAGCTTCCAAGAGCCGCGCCAGCCTCTCCTCCGGATCGTACAGTATACGGAAGCCGTCCCGGATAATAGGCGGCAACTCGGGGTCTACGGGGTCCGTCGCGGCCCACGAAGGCGGGACGATGCCGGCCTCTACTTCCAGCCCAGAGGACAAAACGAACCGGCGTTCGGTCATCGGTCCCCAGGCTTGAGTCCTGACGATGCGCAGGCCGCCGAAGGTTTGGATCCAGGTCTCACCTTCGACGTATCCTCGCGGCTCATGGGTGAGGATCACGAGGTCCACGTCCGAGTCCATGCGTGCGTCACCACGAGCCCAGGAACCAGCCATCCCGACCGCAACGACATCCGACCGAGCCTCTGCCCACATCCGGACACGCTCCAACAAGTTTCGGACCTCATTGGCACGCTCACCAGTGACCAACGGAAGCGGCTCCTAATGCGTGTGGGGATGCTCGTGGTGATGGTTTCTTCTGGCGGTCGAGGTGGCAGGGACCCACCGTCGATGGTTCACTGCTTCCTTTACCCATTCGAGGACGGCGTCCATACCATCGCCGTGCAAGACGGAGGCGAAGAGCGTCGGGGCTTCGCCGCGTAGAGCACCAGCATCGCGTTCCATTACTGAGAGGTCCGCGCCGACTAGCGGAGCCAGGTCTATTTTGTTTATGACCAGAAGCTCCGAGCGGGTTACGCCGGGGCCGCCCTTGCGGGGAACCTTGTCCCCGCCTGCTACGTCTATGACGTAGATCGAGGCGTCTACCAGCTCCGGGGAGAAGGACGCGGCGAGGTTGTCTCCGCCGCTCTCTACCAGGATCAAGTCCGGCGAGAACTCCCGCTCCAGCGCCTCGACGGCCTCCAGGTTCATCGAAACGTCGTCCCGGATGGCGGTATGCGGACACCCTCCCGTCTCGACGCCCACGACCCGCCCCTCCGGCAGCACGGATGCCCGCTGCAGGAACTCGGCGTCCTCGCGAGTGTAGATGTCGTTGGTGACGGCGGCGATCTCGTACAGCCCTCCCATACGACGACAAAGCTCCGCCACCAGCGCCGTCTTGCCGGAACCGACCGGCCCGCCAACCCCGAGCCTCAACGCCCGCTCTCCCGCGCTCACGAGATGTACAGCCTCGTCCGCTGCCGCTCGTGCTGCATCGAGCGCGCATCAATAGTCGGCGCAAAAGCATACATATCCTCTACCTCCATATCTTCGCTGGTCTTGGCCGCTACCCCGATCTCACCCCCGAGCTCGTACAGTACCCGCTGCGCCGCGCTCCCCCCGAGCGGGATGAGCTTCTGTCCCGCCGCGACGAGCGAAGCCGCCGTCGAGTAGAGATACGCCCGCAGCGCTTCATCCACAGTAAGGCCCAAAGCCGGCGCCGCAACCCCGTAGCCGACCGCCAGGTTGCCTGGAGAATCGCCATTCCGCACGGCGTCCGTGAACGCGCCGAGCACATCATCCTCGACGCCCAGAGCCGCGACGCTCAACAGGAACCTCCTGCCCGTCGAAGAGCCGGCCGCGCGAAGCTCGCGGGTCAGCTTCGTGGCTGTGAGGAGTAAGTCTATCCGGTGCAACTCTTCTAGTCCCGCCCCGAACGCCGCCCGGAGCGCCACGCAGTCCGAGGTCGCCAGGGCTGACAGATGCAAGGCTACGAGGTCTTCGAGGTCTCCGGCGCTCCGCAACTCTCCGGCCTCCTCGAATGCCTCCAGCGACATCGAGTGGGCGAAGGAGCCGGTCGGGAACGCCGTGTCGGAAACTTGGAGCAGCCGCAGTAGGGCTTCGCCGCGCATCAGAACAAGAAGTAGCGCTGGGCGAGGGGCAACTCGGCGGCGGGCTTGGACGTGATGAGTTGTCCGTCTATCCGGACTTCGTAGGTCTCCGGGTCCACTTCGATATCTGGAAGGAGGTCGTTGTGGATCAGGTCTTTCTTGCCCAACGACCGCGTATTCCGCACCGGAGCAAACTGTTTGCGAAGTCCGAGGCTCTCCGACAGGCCGTTACCGGCGGCGTCACCGGAGACGAAAGTCAGACAAGTATCGCGCGTCGCGGAGCCGAACGCGCCGAACATCGGGCGCTGGAAGACGGGTCCGGGGGTCGGGATGGAGGCGTTCGGGTCACCCATCTGGGCGTATGATATAAAGCCGCCCTTGAGCACTATCTCCGGCTTCACTCCGAAGAACGCCGGGCTCCAGAGGACGAGGTCCGCGAGCTTGCCGGTCTCTACCGACCCGACGTGATCCGCCACGCCGTGCGTGATCGCCGGGTTGATGGTGCATTTGGCGAGATAGCGCTTGACACGATGGTTGTCGTGACGCTCGGAGTCCTCCGGCAGAGGGCCGCGCTGGGATTTCATCTTGCTCGCCGTCTGCCAGTTACGCATCCAGACCTCCCCCACCCGCCCCATCGCCTGCGAGTCCGAGGCCATCATGCTTAGAGCGCCGATGTCGTGCAGCACGTCCTCCGCCGCTATAGTCTCCGCCCGAATGCGGCTCTCCGCGAAAGAGACGTCCTCCGGCACGTCGCGGCTGAGGTGGTGGCAGACCATCAGCATGTCGAGGTGCTCGTCAATAGTGTTGACGGTGTAGGGACGGGTCGGGTTGGTGCTGGACGGCAGCACGTTCGGCTCGCCGCAAAGCTTGATGATGTCCGGGGCGTGGCCGCCGCCCGCGCCCTCGGTGTGGTAAGTGTGGATCGCACGTCCCTCGAACGCCGCCGTCGTGTCCTCCACAAAGCCGGACTCATTCAATGTGTCGGTGTGTATAGCCACCGCTACATCCATCTCGTCGGCCACGGTGAGGCAGGTGCGGATGGCCTGCGGCGTCGTTCCCCAGTCCTCGTGCAGCTTGAGACCGGCGGCCCCGGCGGCGACTTGTTCGCGCAGCGCCTCCGGGTTCGAGGAGTTGCCCTTGCCGAGAAAGCCGAAGTTCAGCGGCAGGCTGTCTATTGCCTGAAGCATCCGGGCGATATTCCAGGCTCCGGGGGTGCAGGTCGTGGCGTTCGTGCCGGTCGCCGGGCCGGTGCCGCCCTCGATCATGGTCGTGACACCCGACGCTATTGCGTGCGTCGTCTGCTGGGGGGAGATGAAGTGGATGTGGGAGTCAATGCCGCCGGCGGTAAGGAACTTGCCCTCGCCGGCGATGATCTCTGTGGAAGCCCCGATCTCCATCGTCACCCCGTCCATCGTGTCCGGGTTTCCGGCCTTGCCGACGGCGGCGATGCGCCCGTCCCGAACCCCGATGTCCGCCTTCACGATGCCCCAGTGGTCCAGGATCAGGGCGTTCGTGACGATGAGGTCCATCGCGCCCTCTTCGCGCGTCGCAACCCCTTGAGCCATCCCCTCCCGGATGGACTTACCTCCCCCGAAAGCGGCCTCTTCCCCAGCGAGAGTCAGGTCTCGCTCGACCTCCACGACGAGCGACGTATCCGCCAGCCGCACCCGGTCTCCGGTCGTAGGCCCGAACATCCCACCGTAGCGCCGCCGCGAAAACTCGCTCACGAGCCCTCCATAAACCCTTGCTCCCTAGCCCGCCCGAACGCCGATTCCCGCACGTCTGGATCGTCCAGGGCGCCCTGCGTGAGGCCGTTCAAGCCGCGGATGATCCTGCGCCCGCCGACGGCGACGAGCTCTACCTCGCGTTCGTCGCCCGGCTCGAAGCGCACGCTGGTGCCGGCGGGGATCGAGAGCCGCATCCCGTAGGCACTCTCGCGGTCGAAGCGGAGCGCCCGGTTCGTCTCGAAGAAATGGAAGTGGCTGCCGACCTGGATCGGACGGTCCCCAACGTTTGCGACCGTCAGGGTGCGCGTCTCGCGGCCGGCGTTTAGCTCTATCGTCCCGTCCGCCGGGATCAATTCGCCGGGGATCATCCCATCCCTACCATTTCTTGTACGGCAAGAACTTGCCGGAGTAGGTGATCTTCACGCGAGCTCCGGCGGGGTCTTCCTCGCGTTCGACGTAAGGCTTCATACGCCTCCTACAGCATCCATCTCAACGATACCCGAGCATCTTATGCTCTACGAACCGCCGGGTCTCCGGCCTGATGTATAAACGGATCAGGATGAGCTGCGGTATTTTGTTGGACATTTGTACATAGTGTGGTCCCGCGCTGGGGTCTTGCTAGGAGGCGCGTCGGCGACGGCTGCTCACGGCGTCTATCGTTGCCGCAACGAGCAGGACGGCGCCTGTGACCATGAACTTGATCGAGGAGTCGAACGCTAGCAGGTCCATGCCGTTCGAGATGGACCCGATGACCAGGGCGCCGAGCAGAGCCGACCAGACCGAGCCCCGGCCGCCCATCAAGCTAGTACCGGCGATCACCGGCCCGGCGATGGCGTTGAGCAGGATGTCTCCACTCCCTGACGCCTGGTTCACGGCCAGGAGGCGTGAGGCCGCCAGCGCCGAGCAGAGAGTGAAGGCGACGATCCTCACCCGCTCCACCTTTATGCCGGCGCGCCGGGCAGCCTCGGCGTTGCCCCCGATGGCGAACAGGTAGCGTCCGAAACGGGTCTTGGTCGTAAGCAGGTCGAAGAACAAAACGAAGCCCAGGAAGATCACCACGGCTAGAGGAAGCCCCCGGTCCGAGTTGAAAACGAGGACACCGGCCACGACGACCACGCCGACCGCGACGATCCGCAACACAATGGGAGCGAGCGGCTTCTCGAGCCCGGTCGCCAACCTCCGGCGTCTGCCGAAGAGCAGGGAGGCCGCATACGCGGCGATCACCACCACCGCCACCGCCCATCCTATAAACGGCGGGAAGAAGGTACCCGCGAGCCCCGTGATGATCGGGTCTTGCAGGTTCACGGTCCCCGTGGAGCCCAGAACGTACAGCAACGCCCCCTGGAAAGCGAGAAGTCCCGCCAACGTCACGACCAGCGAGTGGACCCTGAAGCGGGTCACGATGAACCCGTTGAACGCCCCGATAGCGACGCCCACGAGGATTCCTATCAAAAGAGCGGGTATGGCGGGCAACTGGCTCTTGACGCTCAGTACGGCCATGACGCCACCCGCGAACCCGCTCACCGAGCCGACCGAGAGGTCTATCTCGCCGAGCAGCAAGACCAGCACGATACCCACGGAGATGGTGCCGACCGCGGCGATCTGGAGCATCATGTTCGTCAGGTTGACCGCCGAGAGGAAGCGCGGGTTGGCGAAGGTGAAGGCAGCCCAGATCGCCGCCAGCCCGATGAGCACCGGCAGAGGACCGAGCCCGCCCGGTCCCAGACGCCCGAATGCCCTGGTGAAGAAACCCTCGCGCCCCTTGCTTTCTTGCGTGGAGCTTTGCTCCGCGCCCCGCTCCGTCGCGGTCATCTCGCCCCCTCCCCAGTGATTCCGTTTTCCGAGCCGCTACTGTTCGAAGCGCCGTTCGACCCGCCGAACTCAGCGCCGGTAATGGCCCCGACCACCTCTTCCTGGGTGGCGTTCTTCACATCGAAGTCTCTTACGCGCTGGCCGAGCCTCAGCACGATAATTCGGTCGGTCACTTCGAAGACGTCGGCGAGGTTATGGCTGATGACCACGACCCCGAGCCCCCGGTCTTTCAGGCGCAGGATGAGGTCGAGGACCTGCCGCGTCTGGGCGACGCCGAGGGCGGCGGTGGGCTCGTCCAACAGCACCACTTTCGGCTCCCCGAGGAGCGAGCGCGCTATCGCGACCGACTGCCGCTGGCCGCCGGAGAGCGAGGCGACGGGGGTGCGGACGCTGCCGATGGTCGTCACCGAGAGCGAATCCAGAAGCTCCAGGGAACGCTGTTCCATCGGGGGCTCGTCTATCCAGCGCGCCGTTCCCCCAACGCCGCCCATGAGGTTCTCCTGCCCGAGGAAGAGGTTGGCGACCACGTCGAGGTTGTCGCAGAGGGCGAGGTCCTGATAGACGGTGGCTATGCCGAGCGCGGTCGAATCCTGCGGGCTGTTTATCGAGACCTTCTCGCCCTCGAAGAAGATCTCCCCCTCATCCGCGCCGGTAGGCGTTGGTTACGTTGATCTTGAGCTGCGAGAGCAGGACGAGCACCGTCGCCAACAACCCTGCAACGTATAGGCGGAGCCAGACTTGGCAGAATATCTTTGCAAGCTGAAAAGCGCGAAAAAGCAGAAACCCCCGAACTGGCCGCAAACCGCAACTCATGGCATCATTCCTTTCCCACACAATATTCTCTGGAGGAGCATGCCGAGGAACACGAATGGGGAAGACGAATGGGGAAGACGAATGATTTTCAGTAAGAAGCGGGACCCTCGGCTTGTGACCGTGCGTCGGGGCGGTACCCTACGGGACGCCGATCATCACCGCCTCGCGATCTGGGCAGCCGATTGTGCCCAGCATGTGCTTCACTTCTTCGAGCACATGCGTCCCAGTGACCACCGGCCGCGCCGCGCGATCGAATTTGCGCGTGCTTGGGCGCGG
>JBBPZK010000116.1:0-3216 GCA_038199155.1 Rubrobacterales bacterium
CTATGACCTTGATGCCGGTGATGAATTGCTCGGTCTGGGTGCTCAACTCGTCGAAGTTCGGGGCCGGGCGGTGTATCGGCCAGTAGTCGTCGGGGTCTTCGATCTCGCCTTTCTCGTCCACGGGATTGCCGAGTACGTCCAAAACCCGCCCGAGCACGCTCTGCCCGACGGGAATGGCGATAGGACGCCCGGTATCCCGAACGTCTAGGCCGCGTCTCACGCCGTCCGTCGAGGACATCGCGACCGTCCGGACCATATTGTCCCCGAGGAGTTGCTGCACCTCAAGCACCAGCTCCTCGTCTTCGCCCTCTTCATCCTCGTCTTCATTAGATTTCAGTTGCACCGAGAGGGCGTTGAAGATCTCCGGGATCTCTCCCGGCGGGAACCGCACGTCCACGACGGGACCTTTGATCTCCACGATGGCCCCGACGCCGCCTTCCTGATGCGTCTCGTGGCCGTTCTGCTCCGACCGCTCTTCTGTAACCTGTCCGTCGGCGGAGCCATTCTCCGACCGGCTCCTGGCCTCTTCTCGTTCGCTCATGTTAAAAGGTCCTCCTGCCGCATCGTTAACCGGCGGCGAGGGCGTCCGCGCCCGCCGCTATCTCTAGTATCTCCTGCGTGATCTGGGCTTGCCGCGCCTTGTTCATCTGGAGTGTCAGGTCTTTGACGAGGTCGTTGGCGTTGTCCGTGGCGTTTTTCATCGCCGTCATCCTGGCCCCGTGCTCGCCCGCCGAACTCTCCAGCATAGCCTGCCAGATCATGGTCTCAACGTAGCGCGGCACGAGTTTTTCGAGTATCACATCCGCGTCCGGCACGTACTCCAGAACACTTTCGTCTTCCCAGGACCGCTCTTCTTCCTCGCCGTCACCTTCCTCGTTTTCGTAGGGAGCGGAGGGCAGCAGTCGTTTTACCACCGGCTGCTGGGTCAGGGCGCTCTCGAAGCGGTTGTAGATCAGGTAAAGCTCATCCGCCTCTTCTTCCTGGAACAACCTTGTAAGCGCCCGCCCGATCTCGCGCGCCTTCTCGTAAGTAGGAGTGTCGGAGAAACCGGTGTAAGTCTCTTCGAGCTTTATCCCCCTGAAACGGAAGAAAGCGACGGATTTCCGGCCGCTCGCGACCTGGGCGAAGTCGTTTACGTCCTGGTTCTCCCTGAACCGCATCGTGCGGCGCAAGACCTGCGCGTTGAACCCGCCGGCGAGCCCCCGGTCAGCCGTAAGAGTGAGTATCCCAACCCGGTTGACCTCGTCCCGACCGACGAGCAGTGGGCTCTTGCTTCTCGCCCGCTTAGCCACGTCGCTCATCATCTGCTCCATGTTCTCCGCGTAAGGCCGACCCTTTTTCACCCGCGCCTCCGCCTTTCGGAACTTGACCGCCGAGACGGTCTGGAGCGCCTCGGTGACCTTGGAGATGTTCTGTACGGAGCCTATCTGACGCTTGAGATCCCTGAGACTAGCCAAACCCTAGCTCTCCTCCTGGTTCTCATCCTCATTGTTTTCTTCTAGGTTCTCGTCCTCCGGGCTTTCTTCCTCATCCTCAGCCCCGGCCGAGACGTCCACCAAATTCTCTTGCTCCGGCTCGTAGCCGTCGTTGAAGCTGTCGATGGCGCTCCGCAACTCCTCCTCCAGCTCGTCGGACATTTGCTTCTCTTCCCGGATGGAGTCGAGTATGTTCTCGTGACTGTCCTTCATATAGTCCCGGAACTGCTGCTCCCAGTCCGAGACATTGTCAGCCTTGATATCGTCCAGGAAACCGTTTGTCGCGGCGAAGATAACCACTACCTGCTCCTCGACCGCCATCGGGTCCTGCTCGCCCTGCTTGAGGATGGCCGTCAGGCGCTCGCCTCGTGCCAGGGTCTGCTGGGTAGCCTTGTCAAGGTCGCTCCCGAACTGGGCGAAGCTCGCCAGTTCTTTGTACTGGTTCAGGTCCAGGCGCAGGGTACCAGCGACGTTCTTCATCGCTTTGATCTGGGCGGCCCCTCCGACGCGCGAGACAGAGTTGCCGGTGTCGATGGCCGGACGTTGGCCCGAGTTAAAAAGGTCCGAGTCGAGGAAGATCTGTCCGTCCGTGATCGAGATGACGTTCGTCGGAATATAAGCCGAGATGTCCCCGGCCTTCGTCTCGATTACCGGCAGCGCCGTGAGCGACCCGCCCCCGATATCGTCCGAGAGCCGCGCCGCCCTTTCGAGCAACCGCGAGTGGAGGTAGAAAACGTCCCCCGGATAAGCCTCGCGGCCCGGCGGACGCCGCAAGAGCAGCATCATCTGCCGGTAGGCCGTGGCGTGCTTGGAGAGGTCATCGTAGATCACCAGCGCATCCTGCCCCTGGTTCATGAAATACTCGCCGATAGCACATCCGGCGTAGGGCGCGAGATACTGTAGCGTCGCCGACTGGGCGGCCGAGGCGTTCACGATGGTCGTATAGCTCAAGGCGCCCGCCTCTTCGAGCGCCGCGACCACGCCCGTGACCGTCGAGTCCTTCTGGCCGATGGCGACGTAGACGCACTTCACGTCCTGGTCGCCCTGGTTGATAATCGCGTCGATCGCGATGGCCGACTTACCCGTTTTCCGGTCGCCGATGATGAGTTCGCGCTGGCCCCGGCCTATCGGGATCATGGCGTCGATCGCCTTGATGCCCGTCTGGACCGGCTCCTTGACCGGCTGGCGCTTGATGATCCCCGGCGCGATGATCTCCACCGGCACTACTTCTTCGGCTTCTATCTCACCCTTGCCGTCCATCGGGGCGCCGAGCGCGGTTATGACCCTTCCGAGGACGCCCTCACCGACTGGCACGCTCGCCAGCCTCTCTGTGCGCCGCACGACCGAACCTTCCTGGATGTGGCGGTCGTCACCGGCGATGATGACGCCGACGTTGTCCTCCTCCAGGTTGAGGGCGATGCCGATGATCTTCTCCCCCTGCGAGTCCTCGAACTCCAGCATCTCCTGGTACATCGCGTTCGTGAGGCCGTGGACGCGGGCGATGCCGTCCCCGACCTCAAGTACCTGCCCGACCTCTTCGGTGCGGGTCCGGTTCTCGTAATCCGTAATAGCGTCCTTTAGTATGGAGGAGATCTCCTCCGGCCTGAGCCTACCCACTACACAACACTCCTCTCGAGCATCGTCTCCTGGAGGCTCTGCAAACGCCCCCGAACACTACTGTCCATCATCTTTCCCCCGAACCGGAAGACCGCCCCGCCGAGAAGCTCGGAGTCTACTTGAG
>JBBPZK010000117.1:0-2509 GCA_038199155.1 Rubrobacterales bacterium
AGCCGAGGGATCACGTCGAGCTCGGCGAGTCTTTAGGCATCATCGTCTTCGACGCCGGAGCAAAGACCACCGGCAGCAAATTCTATTTCCTGCGCGGGGACGCGGTGCTGCTGGAACTAGGTCTCATCCGGTACGCGATGGATATCCTGATGGAGCGTGGCTACGAGCCGACCATCACCCCGGACCTGGCGCGGGACGAGGCGCTGGTCGGGACCGGGTTCATCCCGCGCGGGTCGGAGACCCAGATCTACTCCGTCCAGGACTCGGACCTCTCCCTGATAGCCACGGCGGAGATCACCCTGGCTGGTCAACTGGCCGACGAGATAATCGACGAGGACAGGCTGCCGCTACGCTACGCCGGTCTCTCCCACTGCTTCCGTACCGAAGCCGGTTCCCACGGACGGGCCAGCCGCGGCCTCTACCGCGTTCACCAGTTCACGAAGGTCGAGATGTTCGCCTTCGCCACACCCGAGCAGTCCGAACAGATTCACGAGGAGATGGTCGGGATAGAGGAGAGGATCTTCCAGGGTCTCGGCTTGCCGTACCGCGTCGTTGACATCTGCACCGGAGACCTCGGTGGCGCAGCCTACCGCAAGTATGACCTCGAAGCCTGGATGCCCGGCCGAGGCGAAGCGGGAGAGTTCGGCGAGGTAACCAGCACCTCCAACACCACCGACTACCAGGCTCGTCGCCTAGCCATCCGTTACAGAAAAGAAGGAGGCCGCCCCCAACTCCTCCACACCTTAAACGGCACCGCCCTCGCCCTGAGCCGCGCTTTCATCGCCCTCCTGGAGGTCTACCAGCAAGCGGACGGCTCGATTCTTCTCCCGGAAGCCCTGATCCCCTACGTCGGCAAGCAGAGGCTGGAGTCCACCGTATAGCGGAAATATACTCTATGCTAGACTTAGTCGTGGACTTAGTCATATAGTTTTAGCGAGAAGCGGGGTGTGGCATGAGCCAGATGGTGAATGTTCACGAGGCCAAGACCCATCTGTCGAAGTTGCTGGAGCAGGTGCGGATGGGGGAAGAGGTCGTCATCGCCAAGTCGGGCAAGCCGGTGGCGCGGCTGGTTGCGATAGAGGGGCCGAGGAAGCGTCGGGAGCCGGGTAGCGCCAAAGGGAAGATCTTCATAGCGGAGGATTTCGACGCTCCGCTGCCGGATGATATACAGCGGTTTTTCGAGTAGTGCGGGCCCTGCTCGACACGCACGCTTTTCTGTGGTGGATCTCCGACAGCTCGGAGCTTTCAGGGCGTGCGCGGGAATTCATGGCCGACGAACGAAACGATTTATTGTTTAGCGTGGTCAGCGCGTGGGAGATCTCCATAAAAGCCGGTGTCGGAAAGCTCGATTTACCCGATTCACCGGGGAAGTTCGTGGCCGGGCAGGTATCAGGCAACGGCATGGAAGTCTTGCCGATATATCTCGATCACGCCTTGCGCGTCTACGACCTGCCGAACCATTATCAAGACCCTTTCGACCGTTTGCTGGTAGCCCAGGCCCTCGTGGAGGAGCTGCCACTGGTCAGCGGCGATGCGGAGGTCTCTCGTTATCCGGTCGAGACAATCTGGTAGAAGGTCGTCCGTTGGGGACTATACTGCTCCCCGTAGTCCGTAATTTTCATCAGGAGAGGAGTCTGCATGAGTGAGGCGGTCGAGAAGCTGACGAAGAAGAGCGAGGACCCGAGCCGGTGGTATCTGGACTTGGTCCGCATGGCGAAGATGGCGGACTATGGACCCGTGCGCGGGACGTTTGCCATACGGCCTTACGGATACGCGATCTGGGAGCGCATCCAACGCGACCTCGACGACCGCTTCAAGGCAACCGGACATGTCAACGCCTACTTTCCGCTGCTCATCCCGGAGAGTTACCTGAACAAGGAGGCGGAGCACGCCGGAGGCTTCACCCCGGAGTGTGCGTGGGTGACGATGGGGGGGGACAAAGAGCTAGAGGAGAGGTTGGCGATCCGGCCGAGTTCCGAGAGCATCATCTGCGACTTTTACCGGAATTGGATCCAGAGTTACCGCGACCTTCCTCTGCTCATAAACCAGTGGTCCAACGTGCTGCGCTGGGAGATGGTAACCCGTCCGTTCCTCCGCACGGCAGAGTTCCTTTGGCAAGAAGGCCACACCGTCCACGCCACCGCCGAAGAAGCCCGCGCCGAAACTTTGCGGATGCTAGAAGTCTACCGAGAGTGCTTCTACGAGAAGTTGGCAATTCCCGTGCTCACCGGCGTAAAGAGTCCCTCCGAGCGGTTCAAGGGGGCTGTCGAGACGTTTACCTGCGAAGGTTTGATGGGGGATGGGCGCGCTTTGCAGGCAGGGACCAGCCACGACCTCGGGCAGAACTTCGCCAAAGCGTTCGACATAACTTTCCTGGACGAGAATCAGGACCGGGTACATCCTTACCAGACGTCTTGGGGATTTTCGACGCGCACCATCGGAGCTTTGATCCTGGTTCACGGCGACGACCGGGGGCTGAGGCTGCCGCCGAAGCTCGCCCCGACGGAGG
>JBBPZK010000118.1:0-6362 GCA_038199155.1 Rubrobacterales bacterium
CAGGCTGGAAGCGATGGCTTCTTTGGTCCCGAAGCCCAGCACGTAGACGAAGATGGGCACCGCGAGGGTCGAGCCTCCCCCCTCCCAAGAGGCCGAGGGAGAGGCCGATCACTGCTCCCAGCAGCAGACCGAGGATCGTCATGCAGACCTCCTTCGATGGTTATGGCCCTGCATTGGTCTCCTCAGCCCTCGCTGCCCGTCTCCCGGACGCCCTCGGGCGGCTCCGCCGCTTGGGGGAAGTAACCTTTCAAGGTATCCACCCCGCGTTGCGGGCGCGCGAGGCGCGCCAGATCTCTGCGGTCGGACCGTTTGGCGGAGGTGTCGAGCCCCATATGTTCGTCCCGGTCCCTCTCCAGTTTCTGGTCGGTCTCGCCGTCGCGGTTGAACGACCACATGAGCATGGGGTCGCCGAGCGGCAGGTTGTCTCCCGGCTCGCCAGTGTGCCGGGCCGTGTGCCAGGTATGCCAGGGCTTGCCGTAGCTATTCATCAGCATCCGCATCAGCTCTTTCTCGGCCACTTCCGGCAGCCCCGGCGCCACGAGTTGGCCGGAGAGGACCTCGTAGTTGTGGGGATGCCAGTAGCCTTTCTCCTCTTCGGGGAGGGTATCGAAGAGATTTTCGGAGACGATGTACTCGATCCCGATCAGGTTCGCGTCCTCGGTGTTGCCGTCGAAGAGCACGCACTGGATGAAGTCCTCGTTGAGCTGGTTGCAGTAGTGGTGGGCTACCATCTGCCGGGCGGGCTTTTCCTTGCCGCAGTGAAGCCCCACCACGTAGACATCGAACTGCTTCGTCGGGATCACGTCCTGCAGCACGGCCGCCCCGACCCCCAGGGTCGCCGCCTTGGGCGTCTTTTGCTCGCCCGCCGGCTTGATGGGCGGGTGCCGTTTCTCGGTACCGGCCACTATTCTCCCTCTACGAGTTCTATTTCCGTGGACTTCAGGCCGGGCACGCCGCCGTCGGCGACATGCTCGACGTTCTCTACACCGGCCCGCTTTAGGAGCGAGGCCGCTATCGCGCTGCGGATTCCCCCGGAACAGGCGACGGCGAGCGGTTTTTTGGCGTTCCGGACCTCCTCCGGCACTCCGTCGCGCAGTCGGTGGTAGGGGACGTGGATCGAACCCTCTACGTGCCCCGCCTCCCACTCGGGGGCTTCCCTTACGTCGAGCAGGACGACTTCTTCCCTCTGCAGACGTTCGGTGAGGGCGGGTACGTCTATGGCGAGGGTAGTCTCAACGTCGAGCTTCGCCGCCCGCCAGGCGTTGACGCCGCCGGAGAGATAGCCTCTTACGTTGCGGAACCCGACCGCCTCCAGCAGCCGGACCATGCGGCGGGCGTCCTCGTCGCCGCCGGCGGTGGTTACGACCTCGCTCTCCGGGTCCACCACCCAGGCGGCGCGGGTGCCGACGCCCGACTGGTTCATCGTGACGTTGATGGAGCCTGGGGCGTGCGCGCCATCGAACTCCCGCTGGTCGCGGCCGTCGAGCAGGACGGCCCCCGCTTCCAGCAACTCCTGTACGCGGGCGGGCAAGAGCGGTTCAGGTGTCGTTGCTTCTGTCAACAGCGGGCCGCGGTTGAGTTCCACGATCCGCTCGAAGTTTGGCGGCTGGGGCGTCTGCTCTGCAGTCAGGGCGTCGACGAACTCGTCCTCTTCGAACTGCAGGTATGGGTTGAAGCGCCGCTCGTAGCCGATGGTCGAGTCCGGCTTCTGGCTCATGCCCGGTCCACCGCACAGGGAACCGCCGATGTGTCCCGGTCTCACCTCGACGAAGTCTTCCAGATCCTCGATCTTGCGCAGGGAATGAAAAAGCCCTCGTGCCCCCTTCTCGGGCTCGACGGCCAGGTCCGGACGGGCTAGATCCCCGATGAATAGAGAGTCTCCAGTGAGGAGCAGCCACGGCTCCTCGGTGCGACTCGTATCTTCGACCAGGAACGAGAGGTGCTCTGGACGGTGGCCCGGCGTTGCGAAGGCCCTTATACGCGCCTGTCCCACCTCGACCACGTCGCCGCCGGAGAGCGGTTCGTGCTCGTACTCGACCCCGGCATCCTTAGATATGTAGACTTTGGCGCCGGTTGCCGCGACCAGCCGCCCGCGGCCGGAGAGGTGGTCCGCGTGGTTGTGGGTTTCGAGGATGTGTGAGATCCGGTAGCCGTTATCCTCGGCGATCTCTATGTAGTCCTCTATCTCCCACTTGGGGTCCACAACCACAGCTTCGCCGCTATCGGCGATCACGTAGGAGGCGCATCCCAAATCTTCGTTGAGTATTTCTCTAAAGAACATCTCGCTAGCTCCTCGCGGTCTCTTCGACGACTCGTTCCAGGTCCTCGCGAACCTGCTCTGCTATCGCCCCGAGTTCTTCGTTGCCGACCACGGAGAGCATCGTCTCTGGCTCTACGGCGGCGACGCGGGTAACGCCCTCTTTCTCGTAGACGATGACGTTGCACGGCAGGAGCGCCCCGAGCTCCGGCTCGGCGTCGAGTCCTTCGTTTGCGAGCGGCGGGTTGCAGGCGCCCAGAATCGTGTACGGCTCGCGCTCCACGTCGAGCTTCTCCTTGAGCTTGGCCTGGATGTCTATCTCGGCGAGTATCCCGTAGCCGGCTTCCTGCAACAATATCCGTGCTTTCTCTAACGCTTCATCGTGCGACAGACCTGTCTCTTTTGAGATCGTGAATCGTCCGTGTTCGTTCGTCATTTCTAACTACCTCCTGAAGATGTGGTTAGCCTGGTCTGGCATCTTTTACTCTTCTCTCAAGACCTTGCGAGTGCTCTCGTACTCGCCCTCGTCTATCTCGCCGCGCGCGTAGCGTTGGCGCAGGGTCTCTTCGGCGGAGCTTTCGCGGGAGTCCGCCGGTGTACGCTGTTGGCCGGAAGGGAACATCCTGGTTATCGCCCAGACTACGAGCGCGATGAACCCTACAAGGAATAGCGCCGGGACCAGCATCCACAGGAATCCGAATCCTCTCATCATAGTTCTCTCACCTCCTCTCCAAACGGGTCGTTTCAAGCTACGACCGTAGTGTAGGAGAGAGATATTAAATGGAGGTCAGGGGACGATCAAGTTTGGATCAAGTTCGTTCGGGTTTGGGGACGCGACGGGTAGGGTGAAGTAGAAGGTTGCTCCCCCGCCCGGCCCCGGGCTCTGGGCCTCCATCTCCCCGCCCATCGCCTCGACGAGTGCCCGGGAGATCGCCAGACCCACTCCCGCGCCGCCACCTTTGCGCGACCGGGAGCTCTCCGCCCGGTAGAACCTCTCGAAGATGTGCGGCAGGTGTTCGGAGGTTATACCTTCGCCGGTATCCGAAACCCGGAAGATTACGTGCTTCCCACGCTTGCCGGCTTCCGCCTCCACCGTGGCCCGACCCCCGGTTGGGGTGTGCCGGAGGGCGTTGGAGAGGAGGTTGGTCAGGATCTGCGCCACGCGGTGAGGGTCCGCCAGGACTGGCGCCAGGTCTCCGAGGACCGCTATCTCCAGAGAGACTCCCTTTTCGTCGTAGAGTGGTTCGAGGCGTTCCGCGGTGAGCCGGATCGCCTCTGCCGGGTTCACGGGCTCCGGTTTGAGGGTGAGTCGTCCGGCTTCAGCGCGGGAGAGTTCCTGCAGGTCTTCGACCAAGCGTTTGAGGCGTTCGGCCTCCCCGTGTACGAGGGCCCAGGTCTCGTCGGAGGGTTCGATCACGCCGTCTATGAGGCCCTCCATGTATCCTTCGATGGTAGAGAGCGGCGTGCGCAGTTCATGGGAGACGTCGGAGATCAGGTCGAGCCTGCGTTGCTCGGTGTCCTGGAGTGTCTTAGCCAGGACGTTGAAGCTGTCGGCGAGGTTCCCCAACTCGTCAGTGCTCGTGACTGGTACGCGCTCTCCGTAGCGACCCGAGGCGATACGGCGCGTCGCCCCGGCCATCCGGCGCAAAGGACCCGAAATCCTCCGGGCCACGAACAGGCTCGCGAGCGTTGCCGTGACACCCGCCGCGAGCGCCGCGGTGAGCAGGGAGTACAAAAGCGTCCGCATGAAAGCCCGCGTGACGTCGCCCATCATCTCATCCATGGTCATCATCTGTCCCGGCCCCGCCATCCCGTCCACCAACCTGCCGAAGATGGTCGGAGCAATAATTGAGACGGCCACCAGGAAGGTGGCGGTACCCACGAAGGTAACGAGCATGTGTGAGGCGCAGAGTCTGGCCCCGAGACTGCCCAGACGTGTCCGGAGGCGCTCCCGAAAGGTCGACTTCATCGCCGGAAGAACCTGTAGCCCACCCCACGCACGGTCTCTATGTAGCGCGGTCTGGCCGGGTCGTCGTCGAGCTTCTTGCGGAGGTTTGCGACATGGACGTCTACGACATGATCGCCGCCGAAGTAGTTCTCGTCCCAGACACGCTCCAGAAGCCGCTTGTGGGAGAAGACGAAGCCCGGGCGCGACGCCAGGGCACCCAGCAGGTCGAACTCCAGGGCGGTGAGCGGGACCTCTCTATCCTCGAGCCATACCCGGCGCGGTCCGGGTTCTATGATGAGTTCCCCGAGTCGCAGCGGCTCCTCATGCTCCCTGGTTGCCTCACCGCTCCTCGGACGCCGCAGCATCGCCCGCACTCGCGCCACCAGTTCGCCGGGAGAGAAGGGTTTCGTCAGGTAGTCGTCTGCTCCCGAGGAGAGGCCCACTATCCTGTCGGTCTCCTCCGTCCGGGCAGTTAGCATGATGACGTAGGCCTTCGAGAACTGTCGCAACCGCCTCAAGACCTCCATGCCGTCCAGTTCCGGCAACATCCAGTCCAGGATCACGACATCCGGGTCAACCGCCCGCGCTACCTCTACCCCAGCCTGGCCGTCGAGCGCCTGGTGTACCTCGAAACCCTCCCGCTCCAGATAACCCCGGAGCAGGTTCACCAGGTTCCTCTCGTCCTCCACTATGAGAACCCGGGCGCTCATGCAGCCATTCTAAAAACTTCTGTAGCCAAGCCTGAGACTTCAGTGCCGAGTCTGGTTGACGACAAAGCCGACTTCCGCTCCCTCGACGAGCCGCAAATTCCTCGCGTCATCCTCCGCCATCGGCTTCGCCATTCGACCCCCGAATCTTTTCCGTTACGAGTTTCCGGGGCTCATTTTGCACGTTTTGGGCTCCCTTGGCTACGATTTGACTCAAAACTCGCACCGGAAACTTACTTCCGTGACGGGTTTTCCGCTACGAGCCAAGAGCAACAGGATCGGCATTGAGTGGTCGCGCGTTTCATAGAATTACCAACCCCGCGCCGAATATGGCCAAGGTTATGCAGAAAGGGCCGAAGCTTATGACGAACGCGATGACCGAGCTTCCTGGCTCATGTTCCCTGTTCCGGCTCAATGTGGCGCTCGTAACCACCAGGCCAGTCGATACCGAAGCACCGGCTATCAGGAGAGCGAACCTCGGAGAAACGCTCGCCACCACGGCCCCACCGCTCAAGGCTGTGGCGTAGACCGAGAGAAACGAAAGGAATCTGACTCCCTTCTCCGGTAACCTCACGGCATGGCTAGCTTTCTTTGTGAACAGCAGGATCCAGGGTAATCCGGCGCCGATAATCGTGCCTACAAGGAACCCGGCCAACATCTCCAGCACTCTCTTCGTTCCTTTCTTTTCATGTTCCTTGGCCGCGCGAGAAGCGCGCGGCTACGAGCGGCCCCTTCCGGATAGCTCCCTTGTCAAGACGATCAAAAATGGTATGCAGATCAACTCGATTCCAACCGAGAACACGATCAGGTAAGCGATTTCCACCTCGTACAGTAGCCCCATCACTACACTGCCCAAAAACCAGGAAAGGCCGTAGGCGCCGTTGAAGAGACCATATGCGGTGCCACGTCTCGTGGCGGGTACCAGCCCTCCAACCGCGGCCCGCATAACGGTCTCCTGAATGCCCATCACCGCACCCCATAACACGACTCCCGCTACCGCCAGCCCGTACCCGGCGGAGAATGCCAGAGGCGCTATCGGCAGGCTCAGGAGCGGGACGGCAAACAGGACCAAGAGGCCGGAGCGGTCGAAGATACGCCCAGCCACGAGGGCCACCAGAGCGTCTACGCCCATCGCGATCGCGAAAAAGAGCGGTATTTGTGCTTGAGGGACCAACGACGATGCCTGGAAGTGGTAGGAGATAAGCTGGAAGTTCGCGTATCCCGCGACGCTTACCGCCACGAATCCAAGGTACAGGTAGAATGCCCGTGAAAACCGGCGACTCGCCGTTGTCGTAAGCGTTTGCTCGGTTGTTTCCAAATTCCGAGGACGGGGGTAGAGTCGACGGGCAAAGAGAAGCACGATCAAGGATAGGAGCGCCGGCACGAGCAGGACGCCGAACCCCGTCGAGTAGCCGCCTTTGAAGTACAGCACGGTAGCGACTATCAGCGG
>JBBPZK010000119.1:0-2588 GCA_038199155.1 Rubrobacterales bacterium
ATTCGAGCGTGCCTGGAAGCGGATCGAGGAGTCCTACTCCGAGCAGCGGACCGTTGAAGGTCCGGTCATCGAGGTCGTCAAGGGCGGTCTCATAATCGACATCGGGCTGCGGGGCTTCCTGCCGGCGAGCCTGGTGGACATCCGGCGCGTCAGGAACCTCGACTCCTTTATCGGGCAGCGTTTGGAGTGCAAGGTCATCGAATTGAACCGGACCCGCAACAACGTGGTGCTTTCGCGCAGGGCGGTCCTGGAAGAGGAGCGAAAGGAAGAGCGCGAGAAGATCCTCACCTCTCTGCAGGAGGGAGATGTTGTCGAAGGTACGGTCTCGAATCTCGTTGACTTCGGCGCGTTTGTGGACCTGGAAGGCATAGATGGTTTGATCCACATCTCCGAGCTTTCCTGGAACCACGTCGATCATCCGAGCGAGGTGGTAGAGGTCGGCGAGGACGTCAAGGTCAAGGTTCTGGAAGTAGACCGGGACCGGGAGCGGATCTCGCTGGGCCTCAAGCAGACCCGGAAGGACCCGTGGCAGGAGGTCGTCGAGAGCGTCGAGGTTGGGGCGCAGATCCAAGGCCGCGTCACCAAGCTCGTCTCCTTCGGCGCGTTTGTCGAGGTCGCCGAGGGTGTGGAAGGTTTGATCCACATTTCCGAGCTTGCCGAGCATCACGTCGAGACGCCGGACGAAATAGTCCGAAGTGGCGACGAGGTCGACGCCCGCATCATCGACGTTGACGCCCGCCGCCGTCGTCTCTCCCTGAGCCTCCGTCCGAAGAAGGAGGACCGCGAGGAGCGTCCGCGCCGCGAGCCGGAAGAGCGTCCGCGCCGCGAGCAGCGCGAGGAGCAGCGTCCGCGCGAGAGCAGCGGCCTCCGCACCGGCGCCTTCGACAAGTTGAGCGACCTGGATCTGGGCCAAGAATAGGACCCGGCCAGCGACAGAGAGGCTCTAACGAAGGGCCGGTGACCATCGCGGTCACCGGCCCTTTCGCATCCGGGAAGAGCACGTTCGTCCGTATGCTCGGCGAGCTGGGAGCTGAGACGGTCTCGTCTGATGAGATCGTGCACGACCTACTCTCCACGGACGAGGGAGCGATCGCCGCCGTAGTAGGCCGTTTCGGGGAAGAGGTGCGGGGCGAACAACGCGGGATAGATCGTCGGCTACTCGCTAAACAGGTCTTCGGAGACGCCGGAGCCCTGCGAGACCTCGAAGACATCCTCCACCCGCTCGTGCGTCGCGAGACAAACCAGCGTATCGAGAACTCCGGGTACGAGATATTCGTGGCGGAGATCCCGCTGCTCTTCGAGGGCGGGCGGAGTGGTGCTTTCGACTACACCGTCGCGGTAACCGTCCCCGAGGAACGGCGCCGGGAGTGGGTGGGGGAGCGTGGAGTTGGTGAAGAGCAGCTTCAGGCTATAGAGGAGCGGCAGTTATCCGGTGAGGAGAAAGCCGGGCGGGCTGATTTTGTGGTAGAAAACGACGGAGGACTTGAGAGGCTGGAAGAGCAGGCGAGGGATCTCCGTGACAGAGCGCTCGGAGAGAGGAGTCCGGACGGCGGCGCACGCACGCAAGAGACGTAAGCGCGGAGGGCTGCGGAAGAGGCGTCGGCGTCTAACGCTGTTGGTTTTGGCCGCTCTTCTGCTTATATCGGCCTTATTCTTGGCTTTCAAAGCCCCGGATATCATCCGGCGGATCGCTTACCCACTTCGGTACGAGCAGGCTATCCGGGATGCGAGCAAGGAATATGGATTGGAGCCAACTTTCGTGGCGGCGGTAGTCCGTACCGAGAGCCGCTTCAACCCGGAGGCCCAGTCTTCGCAGGGCGCATACGGCCTTATGCAACTGCTGCCACGGACGGCGGCATTTATCTCGGAGCGAAGCGGTATACAGGGAGATTACAGAGACCCGCAGGTGAACATAAGGATGGGAGCCTGGTATCTAGCGTACCTCAAGGGGCGCTATTCGGGGGATGGGACTTTGATGCTCGCGGCGTATAATTCGGGTGAGGGCCGGGTCGACGGATGGCTGGCCGAAGGACGGAATCTCCGTCAGGGTATCCCGTTCAAGGAAACGCACGAGTACGTGAAGAACGTGCTCGCGGCCCAGAAGACCTACGAGGATCTCTACGGGAGGAATTTAGATCGAAACTAAAAACAGCTTCCGGGTAAATAGCGAATACGAGCCGACCGGCGACCAGCCGAAGGCTATAGAGAAACTCGTCTCCGGCCTCGGAGCCGGGATGCCGGACCAGACCCTGCTCGGCGTGACCGGCAGCGGCAAGACTTACACGATGGCCCGCACCATAGAGCAAGCCGGGCGTCCAGCCCTAATTATCGCCCACAACAAGACGCTTGCCGCGCAACTCGCGAGCGAGTTCGCCGATTTCTTCCCGAACAACGCCGTCGAGTATTTCGTGAGCTACTACGACTACTATCAGCCAGAGGCATACGTCCCGCGCACCGACACGTTCATCGAGAAAGACGCCCAGATCAACGAAGACATAGACCGCCTGCGCCACTCGGCCACGAGCAGCCTATTTACGCGCCGCGACGTGATCGAGGTGGCGAGCGTCTCGGCGAACTACGGCCTCGGC
>JBBPZK010000120.1:0-5380 GCA_038199155.1 Rubrobacterales bacterium
CGACGCACGAGTGCCAGTCGAAGCAGCCGTAGAACGAGGGGTGGAATTCACGGTGAGTCGGGTACGGACCCGGTCCCGTCGCGACGAAGTAGGGCATGTTCGGGTACTCGCGAGTGATACCGTCGAGCGCGACCCGCACGTAGTCGGCCGCCCGTTCGCGCAACATCCCGGTACGCTGTTCTCCGTCAAGCATTGTTTTCTCCTCCGATCGAAGGTTCTGTTTCCTTCAGAAAGCCGCTCAGGAAGATCAGGGGCCACGCGCCAGAGTGATGATTCCGTGGAATTTTGCCTCCCACGCCCGACTATCGTCTCTTGAATTTCCCCAAGCCAAAGAAATTCAGTTTACCAGGGCGCAGTCAGTCCATCAGATTGCATCCTGTCGGCGGTTCTCTATTCGAGGTGGAGCACGGCCTTGCCGGTGTAGGAGCGGTCCAGCAGCTTACCGGCCGTATCCCCGATCTCTTGCCAGGAAGCCTCAAGACCGATGTGCGGCTTCAACCTACCCTCAGCGATGAGTCCGGCGAGCCGCGCGAGTCCTTCGGAGGCCGGGTTCGCGAGGACCTCGTGGAAGAGGATGAAACCGTAGAGGGTGGCGGCGCCGGTCCCGAAGAAGCTCCGGATGTCGAAGGTAGTCTCCGGCGAGGCCGACACCCCGAACGTCACGCACGTGCCGCCTGGGGCGAGCATGGCGAGCGACTCGCCTAGCACACGCCCGCCGACCGATTCGAGGATCAGGTGGTAAGGACCGTATTCTTCGGCGGCGGAAGCTCCCTCACCGATTGCGACCTCGTGCGCCCCGGCCTCCCTGATGAGCGACTCCTGCTCCGCCCGGCGAACCAGCCCGACGACCTTCGCGCCCGCCATCCGGGCGAGTTGCACCCCGAAGTGACCCGCCCCACCCGACGCGCCGGTTACGAGCACCGTGCGCCCGAGCAGGTTGCCGCCCTTCTCAAGGGCGTACAATGCCGTGAGCCCGGCCACGGGCAGGGTCGCCGCATCGGCGAAAGTCACTCCATCCGGCAGGGCGGCCAGGGCGTTCGTCGGCACGGCGACCCGCTCCGCCCACGCCCCGGAAGGCAGGAACCCGACCACGCGCGTCCCCTCGTCCGGCCCGGAGCCATCGGCGGCGGCCTTTTCCACGGTCCCCGAGAGATCCCAGCCAGGCCGGAACCCGGACTCAGCCTCTTGAGAGCGACGCACCTCGCCCCGGTTCAGGGAGATAGCCGCCACCCGCACCAGGGCTTCTGAGGAGGTTGGGGACGGTTCCTCGACTTCCCCGAGTTTCAAGCGGTTTGGGGAATCCGGGTCTACTACTGTTGCGCGCATCGAGCCACCTCTTTCAATCGGTACGATATCGAGGCTTTGATCCTACCAGCGTGTCTCCGGGTGCGTCACGGACCACCAAGCGAAGCAAATGCTACCGCTTTTTCTTCTTTTTCTTCCTGCGGTTGGCGCCGCTTCCGCCTGTCTTCTGTGAAGGCGGCCGGGGCTTGGTGACGGTGGCGGCGGCTTTCTCCTTGGGGCGAGGGTCCGGTCTCGTGGCGGTTTCTTCTTCGGTAGGTTTGTCGGGCTCTTGGGTCACGGGCGGCGGCGAGTTCTTGCCGGGTCCGCGGTGGTAGATCAGGTAATTCTGTACCAACGTAAACGAGTTGGAGGCGACCCAGTAGACGAACAGGCCGGCCGGCCACCTCGCTATAAACGCCGTGAATACAATCGGCATCATGAGCATCAGGTTCTTCTGGGAGCCGCTGATATTCTTCGAGGCTATCATCTGCGCCCCGACGAGCACGGAAGCCGAGATTATCGGAAGGATGTAGTATGGGTCGTGCTGCGTCAGGTTCTGAAACCAGAACAGGCCGCCGCTCGAGAAACTCTGGACCGTCTGCTCGAAGGTGCGGATCACATGGTACATGATGATGAACACGGGCATCTGGATCAGGATTGGCAGGAAGCCCGCCATCGGGTTGATGTTCCGCTCCTTGTAGAGGTCCATCATCGCCTGCTGCTGCTTCTGGCGGTCGTCTTTGTAACGGGTCCGGATCTCATCCATATCCGGCTTTAGCTCCTGCATGTCACGCATGTTCTTGACCTGCTTGACGGTCAGCGGGAAGAGCAAACCGCGCACCAGGATCGTCAACAACATGATACTGAGCCACCACGGGGCGCCGATGGAATGGAAGGCCTGGAGCACATTGCCCATGAGGCTGGTCAGAGGACCGAAGATTTTTCCGAGAAAGTCGAGCACGAGAGTCCTTTGTTTTCTATATTATCCTGCAGAGGATAGCACCAGAATGCCGTCCCCGCCGATAATTTTACCCAACGTTTCACACCAACCCGGAGACTCGTTTCCAGGCGAGTTCCAGAATACCGGAGAAGATTCTACCGATGGTGCTACCTGTGGCGCGCCCGGATGGTTTTCACGCAGGCCGGAGACCTTTATACTTGCGCGCATGGTCTGCTCCGAGAATGTCTCACCGAGGAATGAGAGCCGACGCGCTTACGCCTCTCCCCAGGAGAGAACGTGAGGCGTCCGGCCGTTCTCCTGTTGTTGCCGCTGCTACTCTTCGTTTTCGGTTTCACCTCCGGCAACCAGATGAGCGTGCAGGGTGTGATCTCGAAAGTAGATAAAGTACCGGAACTTTCCGACATCGCCTCCAAGCCCACGGTCGAGACCTCGGCCACCTACATCCCCGCCACCGACACCTGGCAGGCTCTCTTGACGGAGACTGCCTCCGGGACGCCCGTGGCCCGCGCCGTGGTCGCCGACGGCTCCGGCAAAGTCCAACAGGTAAAGGTACTCCCGAGAGCCGGGAACATCAATTATCCGACCTTGAGCAAGGAAGAAGCAGAGAAACTCGCCGCCGCCAACCCGAGGATAAACAAGGAACTCTCGCAGTACAAAACCTACATCACGGACGCGGAGTACGCGAACGGTGAGTGGACAACCCACTTCTGGATAAAGAAAAACGGCTCGGACCAGGAAATCGCCCGCGCCGGCGTGAACGACGGCACCTGGGCTCTCAACTACGTTTATACCGGTGAGCAGGTGAGCTGGCAACTAGCCCGCGGCGACAACGCCGCCTACGGCAAGGAAGCGAACTACTGGTACGTGTGGGGACCTCTGGCTCTCGTCTTCGCCCTCGCTTTCTTCAGGAACGACAAAGTCTTCTCCTTACGAAACCTGGACATACTAGCGATGCTCGGTTTTTTAGTCTCGCACGCCTTCTTCCGGCAGGGGATCTCCCACCCGGCGGTATTGCTCTGGTATCCACCCCTGATCTACCTGTTCTTCCGTACCCTACTGATGGGCTTCGGAGTCGGCGAAAGAGTAGGTAAGACGAGCAGCCTCCCGACCCCCGTACTGTTCGTCCTGGCGGCTTTTTCTGCCGGCTTCCTGCTCTACCTCAACCTGGACTCACGAGTCATAGACGTTGGCTACGCCGGTGTCGCGGGCGCCCAGGATCTGCTTAACGGCCTCCTCCCTTACGGAAACATGCCCCCGGACGTTGGAACCGGAGACACCTACGGACCGCTCAACTACCTCCTCTACGTGCCATTAATCTGGCTGTTCGGCTACTCCGGGCAGTGGGACTTCCTGCCGGCGGCCCACGCCCTGACGGACTTCGCCTTCGTGGGCGGGGCCGTGGCCCTCATCTTCGCGGGCTGGCGGCTCTCAGGCCCGAAGGGAGCCGCAGCCCTCTTCCTCGCGTGGTCGGTCTTCCCCTACACCCTCTACACGACCAACAACAACGCCAACGACATCGTGGTCGCCGCGATAATGGCCGCCGGGCTCGCGCTGGTGACCTCTCCGCTCGGGCGCGGGGCGGCGGTCCTGGCCGGATTCTCCGTCAAGCTATTCCCGCTGCTGCTCGTCCCGCTCTGGATGTTCCACGACGGCCGCAAGCGGGCGCCACTCTACGACTTCGTGCTCGGCGGCGTTATAGTAGTCGTCCTCTCGTTCTGGGTCCTGTTTCTAGGCGGACACCCGATAGATTCGGCGAAGCTCTTCTACGAGAAGACGCTCGCGTTTCAGGGAAGCCGCAAAACCCCGTGGACCATCTTCACTCAGCTACCGAAGATCGCGTTCCTAAAACGTCCTCTACAGGCAGCGACCATCCTGCTGGCGCTCGTCGTTATCGTGCTTCCCCGCAAAAGGACCGTGCGCCGTCTCGCGGCGCTCTCGGCGGCGATCGTCATCCTGTTCCAGCTCACGACCAACTACTGGTTTTACACGTATGTGATCTGGTTCGAGCCCTTCATCTTCCTCGCCCTCCTCCCCGCCACTAACGAGAAGACACCACTAGACGGCACGAGCGAAGAACCGGAACAGAAGCCAAAAGAGCAACATCAAATGGAGACAGCCAGCTAATTCCGGCGTCGAATCGCGTTGGGAGTTCACGTTGCTAGAGGGTCTCTAGCGTCTCCGCTCTTCGCGTTGCCGGCGCCAACGCTCCAGCCGAGCTTTGATCTCCGCTTCCGCGCCCCGCTCTTTCGGTTCGTAGTAGACGCGCCCGGTCAGCTCGTCGGGCAGATAGTGGTCGTTCATACCTTCCGGCTCGTCGGAGTGGGCGTAGCGGTAGTTCGCGCCGTAGCCCTCGTCTTTCATCAGGCCCGTCGGGGCGTTGCGGAGGTGCATCGGTACTTCGGGAGCGGAGAGGTGACGAACGTCCTGGATCGCCTCGCCGATGGCGGCGTAGGCCGCGTTCGACTTCGGAGCCGAGGCGAGATAGGTGGTCGCTTGGGCGAGCGGTATCCGTCCTTCCGGCATCCCGATGAGTTGGACGGCCTGGGCGGCGGCCATCGCGAGCGGGAGGCCGTGCGGGTCGGCGTTACCGATGTCTTCGGAAGCCAGGATCACCAACCGTCGCGCCACGAACACGGGGTCCTCTCCCGCTTCGAGCATCCTCGCCAGGTAGTGGAGAGCGGCGTCCGGGTCGCCGCCGCGCACGCTCTTGATGAACGCGCTTATAACATCGTAGTGCTCCTCCCGCCCGTACCGGAGCGCCCTGTTTCCAACGGCCCGCTCCACGTCCGCGACTTCCACGCGCTTCGTCCCCGCCGCCGCAACCTCCAGGGCGTTCAGCATCCGCCGTCCATCGCCACCCGAGAGCGACAGCAGATACTCGCGGGCGTCGTCCGAGGCACCAGCCCCGAGTTCTTCCAACCCGCGTTCCAGCAAGACTCCCAAATCTTCTTCAGAGAGCGAGCGGAGGCGCAGCACCCGCGACCGCGAGAGAAGTGGGGCCGTCACCTCGAACGACGGGTTCTCGGTCGTCGCCCCTATAAAGTCGACCAGCCCTTCTTCCAGCGCCGGAAGGAGGGCGTCTTGCTGCGCCTTATTGAAGCGATGGACCTCGTCCACGAACATCAGCGTCCCGCG
>JBBPZK010000121.1:0-2895 GCA_038199155.1 Rubrobacterales bacterium
CGTACGCCAGCCGAAGCACGCGGCGACTCCGCCGAGGAGGTGTTGCGCGTGCGCTACGCGCGCGGTGAGATAGATAAAGGCGAGTACGAGAGTTACCTCAAGGTCCTCAGATAAGAGTAGAGAACCACGACGAACAGTACGACTTTTAGGAGGTAGTAAGAGACGGTGAAAGAGCGCGGACGGTATACGATCTCGAAAGAGGCCAGTCTGTCGCACGACGAAGCGATAGAGAAGGCGCGGAAGCTGCTGCAGGATGCTGGATACGGGGTGCTCGCCGAGATAGATATCCAAGCCAAGCTCGAGGAGAAGCTTGGCGTCGAGCGCGGGCCGTACACTATTTTGGGCGCCTGCAACCCGCCGCTGGCCAACGAAGGTCTCGACGCCGAGCCGGAGCTCGGGGCTCTCCTGCCGTGCAACGTCATCGTCTACGAGAAGGATGGCGTTACCCACGTCGCGGCGGTCGAGCCCGGGAAGATGCTCTCCGTAGTCGGCAACGACGCGCTCGGGTCGATAGCGGATCAGGTCCGTCAGGACCTGGAGAAAGTCGTCGAAGAGCCCGCGAGGAGTTAGCACGATGTTCTTTAGAGAGATACTCAACGAAGACTTGGGCTGCGCCTCATACGTCGTCGCAGATGGCGGCGAGGCCGCTGTCATAGACCCGAAGTGGGAGATGGAAGACTACCTCCGGGTCGCCGAAAAGAACGGTTTTAGCATCTCCCACATCTTCGAGACCCACAACCACGCCGACCACCTCTCCGGACGCGGAAGGCTGGCCGAAGCGACCGGAGCGAGGATCCACGTCTCAAAGGACTCCGGAGTCTCCTACGAGCACGAACCTCTCTCCGACGGGGATGTTGTAGAGGTCGGGACTACCCGGATAAGGGCTGTCTCCACGCCGGGACACCGACCCGAGCACCTGTCGTTCCTGGTCGAGGACACGGGCCGCTCGGAGGAGCCCTGGCTGCTGCTCAGCGGCGACTCACTCTTCGTGGGAGACCTGGCCCGCCCGGATCTCGCCGTCAAGCCTGAGGAGGGCGCCCGCGGGCTCTTCCACTCGCTGCGCAAGCTGCTGGACCTCCAAGACTTCGTCGAGGTCGGGCCAGGACATATCGGTGGTTCGCTGTGTGGCGGGGCTGGCATGAGCCAGAAGCCGGGCTCGACCGTCGGCTTCGAGCGGCGCTTCAACGACTACCTGCGCATGGAGGACGAGGAGGAATTCGTACGTACCCTCACCGCTGAACAGTCGCCCCATCCACCCAACTTCGAGCGGATCGTCGAGCTCAACCGGGGACCGCTCATCACGGAAACTGCGCCGCTGGACCCGGCGCTGCCAGATCGCGTACAGGAGTTAACCGCGGCCGGGGCCGTTCTGGTCGACGGCCGCGACCAGCGGGAGTTCGACGGCGCGCACGTCCCAGGCTCCATAAACGTCACGATGAACCAGTCGGGCGTTGGCACCCGCGCCGCCTGGATGGTGGACCCAGAAGCCGAGGTCGTAACCACCGCTGACGGCGACGAGGACGCCCGCCGCCTGATCCGGCTGCTGGAGGCTGTCGGGTTCCGTAACGTGCGCGGCTACCTGGCCGGCGGTGTCAACGCCTGGCGGACGGCCAAGCTTGGCGTTGAGAGTACTCCCGCCATCGACGTACCCGCTCTCGCCGAACGTCTGAAGGGGGAAGAGGTAGTCCTGCTCGATGTGAGGGAAGCTGCCGAGTGGAAGGCGGGACACGTCGAAGGTTCGATCCACGTCCCGTACCATGACCTGCGCGACAGATTGCTGGAGAAGGTTCGTAACGCCGAAAAACCGCTGGCTGTCGCATGCTCCGGCGGAATCCGCAGCGCCATAGCCGCCTCTCTACTGAAGCGGGCCGGCATGGAGAACGTCGAGCACGTAGCCGACGGCGGCGTGCCCGGCCTGAAATCAATGGGGATAGAACTCGTAGAGGAAGACTAACGACCGGTCGTCGGGAGGAGATCTCTTGAGGAGGCAATCGCGCATGGGTGGCGGGCCAGCGGCGCTCGTCACCGTCGCCCTGACGAGCTTCCTGGTTACCTTGCTTCATTCCGTCGAGGACTTCGTCTCCGGCGTCCCAGCCCGTTTCGGCGTCGGGGTGCTGACGGGCGGTTTCGTGCTTGGGGTTGGCTACGCTTTCCACGCTCTGGGCATCCTGCTAGCCTCCCGTGGGCGTTCGTCCGGCTACCTTATCAACTTGCTCGTGGGGCTGGGCTGGTTTTTCGGAGCCGTCCTTGACCACCTGCCGGATGTCTTGTTCTCCTCCTCATATCGGGCAGGAGCGCCCTCGAAGCTGCTCGAAGTCCTCATCATGCTCTTCGGTATCACACTCGTCGCGCTCTCGTCCCGGTTGCTCATGGACCATCGACATAGCCGCCGAGAGGCCGGTAAGCGTAGCGTCGCGTGACCAATTCAGAATCAGGATAGTTCGCGAGGAGTCCGGAAAGGTGACCCAGGGGTCGCCTTGTTCAACAGACCTTGTACCCCCCATTATCAGAAAAGGAGCGCGCTGCGCATGAACATCGAACCTACGACCCGCAAGAAGATCACACGCCGGAACTTCCTCAAGCTCTCGGGGCTCGGAGCCGGGGCCATAATCCTTGGTGGCTGCGGACCTCTATCATCTTCGAACAAGAAGTCCCTGCCTCGTATACCGGTCGCCTCTTCGACGGGTCGTCTCAGGGAGTACGCCTTCGAGGCAGCGTCGATGAAAGTCTCTCTGGGAGGTCGTACGGTGCGGACCTGGGGGTACGACGGTGGGCTGCCGGGACCCGAGATAAAGGTCACCGAAGGCGATACGCTGCGCGTCCGGCTAAAGAACCGGCTCCCGGCTGAGACCACCATACACTGGCACGGCCTGACCCTCGTGAACAAGATGGACG
>JBBPZK010000122.1:0-4873 GCA_038199155.1 Rubrobacterales bacterium
AACCCGCAAAGCCTGTAAGACAGAAATGGGTCCGGCTCGACGGACGGGTGATCAACGTCGAAGTAGTAGCCGAGCCCATAACTTATATGGGCCGTCCCGCGACGTGGCTTATTCTGAGGGACGTTGCGGAGAGCGGGCGAGTTGAAGACCGGCTCCGGAAAAGCGAAACCAGAGCCATTCTCGATGCCGGCCCGGACCTGGTGTTTCTCGTGGACGGCGCCGGAAGGTTCCTGGATTACTATGCGGACGACACAGATCAATTATATGTTCCTCGCGAGCAAATCATTGGCGGGAGACTGGAAGACGTACTGCCGGCCGAGGTCGCCGACGGCGCCTCTCGTTCCATCGAAGCAGCGATCGACTCCGGCGAGCCGCAGACCTTCGGGTACCAACTGTGTTTGTCCGGAGAGTCGAGAGACTTCGAGGCCCGCATGGCCCCGAGCGGTGCGGGAGAGGTGTTGATCCTCGTGCGCGACGTTACCGGGCGCAAGAGTGCGGAGCAAATGCTCAGGGAGAGCGAGCAACGCTTCAGGCATGTCTTCGAGCGATCCGTGGATGCCTTGCTGGTGCACGACGACAGAGGCAGGATGGTCGACTGCAACGCCGAGGCCTGCCGGAGCCTGGGATACGCTCGGGAGGAGTTGCTCACGCTCTCCGTCGGAGATTTCGCCACCAACCTGGTCAACGCCGAGGGACGGGCGAGAGGCGGCACGCTGTGGCAACGTCTCATGGCCGACGAGTCGGGTACCGTCACGGGTGTCCACAAAGGCGAGCACCGTCGCAAGGATGGATCCACCTTCCCGGTCGAGGTGCGTTTGGGCTCCGTAGACTATGGTGGGCGACGTTTGATCTTCGGCTCGGCACGCGACATCACCGAGCAGAAGAGTATCGAGGACGCGTTGCGGGAGAGCGAAGAGCGCTACCGACTCCTGGTGGAATCCTCGCCGGAGCCGATAGCCGTCCACAGCGAAGGCGTAATCGTGTACATAAATCCTTCGGGGGCCGAGCTATTCGGAGCGACTGACGAAGAAGAGCTTATCGGTCGCCAGGCATTGGACTTTGTGCATCCCGACTATAAAGAAACGGTGCGTCATAGAGTCAGCGGAATCCTGCAAAAAAACGAACTAGTTCCCCTGATCGAGGAAAGGTACGTTCGACTCGACGGAAGCGTAGTAGACGTAGAGGTCACAGGAACACCTATAACCTATATGGGCAAATCTGCAGTGCAGGCAATCTTCAGAGACATCACGGAGCGTAAGAGAGCAGAAAAGGCGCTGCAGGAGAGCGAAGAGCGTTTCCGTGCGATCTTCGAACAGAATGCCATGGGCATCTCGATCGCCGACCCGGATAGGAATCTCCTGGAGACGAACGCCGCCTACCAGAGGATAACCGGCTACAGCGGCGAGGAACTTGCCGGCAAAGAGATAGCGAACCTTTCCCACCCAGACGACGTCCCGGCAGACGAGTCCCGCAACAAAGAGATACATGCGGGCGATACAGACCGCTACCATCGCGAGAAGCGCTACGTCAGGAAAGACGGCGAGGTGATCTGGATTCGACCCACGATCTCTGCTGTCCGGGATGCCGGTGGTGAGCCCCAGTTCCTTATCGGTATGGTGGAGGACATAACAGAGCGTAAGAAGGCGGAAGCTGCCTTGCGGCGCCAGAAAGAATACCTGGACGCCCTAAACGAAATGACCCTTGGGTTGGTAGAGCGGCTAGAGCCGGAAGACCTACTCGAAAGTATCCTCACGCGGGCCGGCGCGCTTTTGGGAACTACTCACGGTTACGTCAGCCTGCTTACGCCGGAAGAAGATCAGTTGAGGCTTCGGACGGGAATAGGGTTCTTCACCGACCTGGTTGGTGAGCAGATGGGAACACACGTAGGGCTCTCCGGAAAGGTCTTCCAAAGCGGTGAGCCGTTGGCGGTGGATGACTACTCTTCGTGGCCCGGCCATAGGACGGACGTTGACGATCCACCATACTCCATAGTTGGCGTGCCGCTTCGATCCGGCCCGCGGGCAGTGGGCGTGATCTGCCTGGTTTACATGGAAAAGGAACGCAGTTTTGGCTCCGACGAGGTGGAGGTGTTGGGACGGTTCGCCGAACTTGCATCGGTGGCCCTGGACAATGCTCGACTGTACACTGCGACCCAACAAGAATTGGCTGAGCGCAAGGCTCTGGAGAAAGAACTCGCCCATCGGGCGTTCCACGATCCACTGACCAATCTGCCCAACCGTCCCTTGTTCGAAAACCGCCTGGAGCAGGCGATAGCCCGTACTAACCGGAGCGGAGGACAGGTCGCCGTTCTGTTCCTCGATCTGGACAACTTCAAAGTCATCAACGACAGCCTCGGGCACGAGGCGGGCGACGAGTTGCTCATCGGGGTTGGTAAACGGCTGCGGAAGAGTTTGCGGCCGTCGGACACGGCCGCGCGTATCGGCGGAGACGAGTTCGTCGTCCTGCTCGACGTAAAAGACGGGGCGGCAGAAGCAAGCCGGGTAGCCGAGCGGATCCTGGACGCGCTGCGTATTCCGTTTCTCCTTCAGAAGAGAGAGGTGGTCGTCAACGCCAGCGTCGGCATAGTCATCGGCGGCGCCAAAGACCACCCGGGAGACCTCATGCGAAACGCGGATCTAGCAATGTACCGGGCGAAGGCTAGGGGCAAAGCTCATTACGAAGTGTTCGTTCCCGACATGCACTACAAGGCCCTGGAGCGTTTGAAGTTGGAGGAGGATCTACGGCGGGCCATCGAGCAAGACGAGTTGAGGACAAACTACCAGCCTCAGGTGCGACTGGACACCGGAGAGATAGCTGGTATGGAAGCATTGGTGCGTTGGGAGCATCCGCAGCGGGGCCTCATACTTCCCGAAGAGTTTATCCCCGTCGCGGAAGAGTCCAACCTCATCATTCCGATCGGAAAATGGATACTAAGGGAAGCCTGTCGCCAGGCGAGCCAATGGCAGACGCAGTACCCTGGTGACCCCCATCTCACTATGAGCGTCAACCTCTCAGCCCATCAAATCCTGCGTCCTGAGTTGGTCGGAGAGGTTGCGGAGATTTTGGAAGAGACCGGGCTGGACGCGCGAGATCTCAACCTGGAGATAACGGAGAGCGTGATCATGGGCGAGGCCCAGACCAACGTGAAGATACTCGAAGGTCTGAAGGAATTGGGCGTGCAACTGGCGATAGACGATTTCGGTACGGGTTACTCTTCACTCTCGTACCTCAACCGCTTCCCGGTTGATTGCCTGAAAATAGATCGCTCGTTCGTCGAAGATCTTCTGGGAAGCTCCGGCAACACGACCGTGGTGTCGAGTATAGTGGCGCTTGCTCATGCGCTTGGTATGCAGGTTATAGCGGAAGGCGTGGAGACGGAGGAACAACTGATGAAGCTGCGGAACCTCGGTTGTGACCAGGCTCAAGGATACCTTTTCTCGAAACCGCTTGTGCGAGAGGAGGCTTCAGGCCTCGTTGCGAACAGAAGAAATATCCGGACTTACACCGCCGGATAGCCGGGTTCGGAGGAGGGATTAAAGTCCCACGCCGTCCCTGCCGATAACCGGGCAACGATCAATTTTATTTGGAGTGGAGGGGAAGATGTTGAGGATCTGGAGCGTGCTGCTGGTTGGAGTATTCGCGGCCCTGGGTACCCTGGCGCTCGCGCCCCAGGCCGAAGGCGCAGGTACTGTAAAGGTCTGCGGCTCGGGCTATGGACACGGGGTCGGGCTCTCACAGTACGGCTCCTACGGGCGGGCGAAAGCAGGACAAGGCTACGCCCGTATCGTCAAGTCTTACTATCGCAACGCCTCCTTGAAACGGTACTCCAACAATCCGTTCGAGAACGTGCTGCTCGGCCAGAAGAGCCTCGATGGCAGCTTCTACGTCACCGTCCGCTCCGGCAGTAAAGCGCGGCTCAGGAACCTAAAGACCGGCGGCACCGTGGCGCTCGGTCCCGCTACTTATCGGGTCCGCTACCTCTCCGGCAGGAAGCTGTACCAGGTCGCCAACTCATCGTCTGGAAGGTCGATCGGTAGCTATACGGGTCCCGTCCGCTTCGAGCGCGTTTCGGGGAGCTTCCTGGGTTACGGTGGGAAGTGGTACCGGGGGATGTTGCTCGCAAAGGTCTCCGGGTCCGGGTTTTACCTCGTGAACCAGGTACGCCTCGAAGACTATGTCAGGGGAGTGGTGCCGAACGAGATGCCTTCTTCGTGGGCGCCGGAGGCTCTCAAGAGCCAGGCCGTCGCCGCCCGCTCCTACGCGAGGGCGACGACGCGGGGCGGAGTATTCGACTTCTACGCGGACACCAGGGATCAGGTCTACGGCGGGGCCTCCTCCGAGACTCGCGCTACCAACCGGACGACCGAGGCGACCGCCCGCATAGCCGCCGTTTACGGAGGAAAGGCGATCAAAGCATTTTTCTACTCCTCAAACGGCGGCTACAGCGAAGATTCAGCCTACGTCTTCGGCTCCTCGCCGTACCTGAAAGCCGTCCGCGACGTGGACTCCGCCGGCAGGAACTTCGAGGCGCGGGTAGGCTCGCCCTGGACCCGCTGGTCCGGGACGCTCAACTTGTACGGCTCCTCGAAACTAGGCGTCGGCCGCATACGGGGCGTGCGAGTCCTCCAACGCTCACCCTCCGGCCGGGCCACGAAAGTGCGGGTGACCGGGACACAGGGCGCGAAGACCATCTACGGCGAGTACAACGTCCGCTATGACTTACAGAGCAACGGCCTCCGGCGCGCCGACGGGTCGAGCTACGCAGCCGGAGACCTCCCGAGCGCCCGCGTCCGGTTCGGCTCCGCCTGCGGCTAACCCGGAAGGCTCTACCCCTGACTCTAGCCGGCGCGTTCGGGTAGTGGTGGGGGCGCCA
>JBBPZK010000123.1:0-2022 GCA_038199155.1 Rubrobacterales bacterium
GACCTCATAAAGCAGATGCAGGAGCGCGAGAAGCTCCTCAAGAAAGACGTGAAAGACGACTCGGAGGTCCGCCGCCGGGCGCTGAGCAAGATGCTCGACTTCTCAGCCGCCGAACAGCGTGAGATGGAGGCTGCGGTCCGCCGCATCTCCCGAAAGATAAAGGGTGCCCGAACCCGACGCCTGAAACAAGACCGAACCGGGCGCATCAGCGTCCCCCATACCCTGCGCCACAACGTCCGTTACGAAGGCGTCCCGTTCGAGCCTGTGATGCGCAAACGTCGGGAAGGTAAACCGCGCGTGGCATTGTTATGCGACGTTAGCTTGAGTACGCGCAACCTGGCCCGGTTCTGGCTGCACATAGTCTACCAGATGCAGAGCTTGTTCTCGAAGGTCAGGACGTTCGTTTTCGTGGCTGAGGTGGCGGAGGTGACGAGGGTCTTCGAGGAGCACGACATGAACAGGGCGGTCGAGGAGATCTTCTCGGGGCGCATCATCGACGCCGACGTGAACAGCGATTTCGGCAGGGCCGCAGAGCAGTTCAATAACGAGCATCTATCCACCATCAACCACCGCACGACCGTGGTGATACTGGGCGACGGACGAAACAACGGCAAGCCGCCAAACGCGGCGGCTCTGGAGGAGATATCGCGTCACGCCCGTCAGGTCGTCTGGATCACACCGGAGCCCCGTTGGGGCTGGAAACTCGGCTCCTGCGACATGCCGCTCTACGAGCCGATCTGCAACCGCGTCGAAGTAGTCCGCACCGTGGACCAACTCGCCGGTATCGCCGAGGACCTCATAAGGATCCGGGCATAGGATGAAGTTAGAAGACTTCGGACCTACGAACCCGTACCGCTACTGTCCGGTGGACGCGACCCCGCTTGAGAAGTCCGGCGGCTCTCCAACCGGGATGAAGTGTCCGGAGTGCGGTCGGTCCTGGTATCGTAATTCTTCCCCCTCCACCGGCTGCGCCATCGTGGACAACGGACGGGTGCTGGTCACGGTTCGGGCACGCGAGCCGGAGAAGGGGAGAGTGGACGTGCCTGGCGGCTTTCTGGAGATCGGCGAGCATCCGGTGGACGCCCTGGTCCGCGAGGTTCGGGAGGAGTTGGGAGTCGAGATCGGCGACATAACAGGTCCTCTCGTCATGGCCGTCCACAACTACGGGGAGGGCGGTCCTTTCGTTCTGGCGCTCGGGTTCGCCGCTCGGCTTGTGAGAGGCGAGCCGGAGCCGGCCGATGACGTGGCGGAGTTCCGTTGGGTCACGGCCGACGAACTGGAAGGTCTGGACTTCGCCTGGCCCCACGACCAGGAACTGGTAGAGATCGCCCTGGATCCAAAAAGGCGCACGACTTGACCACGTTCGACATCCGACCAGGAAGCTTCACGGTTTTCGAACCTCCTTATAAGACTCTCGCATTGGAGGTTATTGTGTATTAGTTACGGAACACATCTATCGGGTGAAAGGGACCAACAAAGTAGGTCCTGCGGAAAAGGAGGAGAAAGTTGCCGAAGTACGTGATCGAGCGAGAGATACCGGGAGCCGGGGATCTCTCCAAAGAGGAGTTGCAGGGGATCTCGCAGACGTCCTGCAACGTCTTGAACGACATGGGTCCGCGGATACAGTGGGTCCAGAGCTACGTTACGGACGACAAGATCTACTGCACCTACATAGCCCCGGACCAGGAAGCTATCCGCCGGCACGCCGAACAGGGCGGGTTCCCGGCGAATAATATCTCCGAAGTCAAGGCGATCATAGACCCAACCACAGCCGAGGCGTAAGCATATAGGTCAGGAACCCGCCGGCCTCCAAAGAGAACCGGCGGGTTCCTGAATATCTTCGAGGAAAGTCCAACCCTTCACCGAGTAACAGAATAAGGAAACGCCCTTGCGCGAAACGTTAGTTTCTGCCAATAATTCGCAGGTAGCATGGAGAAACGTAGCGTGGACATTTTGCAGAAGCGAGGGGTGCGGGTTACTCCGCAGCGGGCGCACATCTGGCGCGTGCTGGTGGGGTCCGGC